>NZ_JBQHQR010000009.1:0-136667 GCF_052067195.1 Clostridium sulfidigenes
TAGCTATAGGTGATTGAACTAATCCACAGCGTCTTATGTTAAGTATAGTAAAAATTATTATGAAAGGGAAAGTATAGTGAATTTTTACTATGAGTTCATTATACAAGGTGATTTTATGAAATCTGTATGGAGTGAAAGCTGTAATTTTAAAAAGAGAGAATCCTTAAATGGAAATATAGAGGCAGATGTGGTAGTTATAGGAGCTGGTATAACAGGAATATTAACTGCCTATATGTTAAAGAAAAAAGGAATAAATGTAGTTATAATTGAGGCTGAAGAGATTTGTAGTGGAAATACAAAAAATACTACTGCCAAGATAACTTCTCAGCACTCCTTAATTTATGATAAGTTAATTAAAGAATTTGGAGAAGCGAAGGCAAGACAATATGCAAGTGCCAATGAGTTGGCTATAAAAAAATATAAAGAGATAATAGAGAATGAGAGAATTAAGTGTGACTTTGAAGAGAAGGATGCTTATCTATATACCATGGATAATGTTGAAGCTTTAAAAAAAGAATTAGAAGCAGCAACTAAGTTAGGAATAAAAGCTAAACTTTTAGAAAATACAGAGCTTCCTTTTAAAGTTAAGGCAGCTTTGAAATTTTATAATCAAGGTCAATTTAATCCTCTTAAATTTTTAGAAGTTATTACTGAAGACTTAACCATTTACGAAAATACTAAAGCTTTAGAAATTAAAGAGGATCTAGTTATTACGGATAAAGGGATGGTTGCGGCTAAGGTAATAGTAGTGGCTACTCACTATCCAATTATGAATACACCTGGGTATTATTTCATTAGAATGCATCAAGAAAGATCCTATGTTATAGCTTTAGAGAATGCTCAAGATGTCAATGGAATGTACATTGGTATTGATAAATGGGGATACTCTTTTAGAAATTATAAGGACTTATTATTACTTGGTGGAGGTTCTCATAGAACTGGTAAGAATGAAGCTGGTGGTAAGTATGAAGAATTAAGACAGGTAGCAAGGGAGTTATATCCCAATGCTAAGGAAAAATATCATTGGTCTGCTCAAGATTGTATTCCTATAGATGAAATACCTTACATAGGTCAATATTCCACTGAAACTCCTAGTGTATATGTGGCAACGGGTTATAAAAAATGGGGAATGACATCTTCTATGGTGGCAGCTATGATTTTATCTGATATGATATCCGGAAATAAAAATGATTTTGCAGAGATATTTTCTCCTACAAGATTTGATATGTCAGCATCAAGTAAAAACCTAACCCAGGATGTAATAGAAACTACAAAGAATTTTATAGCACAAAAAATTCACATTCCAAGTGAGCAGGTAGAGAAGGTAGAAACTGGTCATGGTGGAATTGTAGAATATAATGGAGAGAAAGTTGGGGTATACAAAGATAATAATGGTAATATATTTACTGTAACTACAAAATGTCCTCATTTAGGCTGTGAGCTTCAATGGAATCCTGATGAGTTATCATGGGATTGTCCATGTCATGGCTCTAGATTTGATTACAAGGGTAATTGGATAGAAAGTCCAGCTATTAGAGGTCTATATGATGAGTAGTTTCAAAGCTTATGCTAGAAAAAAGGATTTCTTTGAAGGCTGGTATTTTAAACATCAGAAGGGTGAGGATACTATATCCTTTATACCTGGCATAAATATAGATAGTAAAGGAAATAGATCAGCCTTTATACAAGTTATAACTAATAGAAATTCATATAATATAAATTATAGTTTTTCTAAATTTATAGTTTATAAAGATAAGTTAAAAATTAAAATTGGAGATAGTATTTTTTCATCTAAAGGCATTGAAATCCATATTAAAGATGAGGGCTTAACTATATATGGGAAAATAGAATATGACTTATTGACTCCTGTAAAATATGACATCATGGGACCTTTTAGCTTTATACCTTTCATGGAATGTAGCCATGGCATTATTAGTTTATATCATAAATTAAGGGGAAATTTAATTATTAATGGTGAAGATGTAAGTTTTAATGATGGAGTTGGATATATTGAAACAGATAGAGGCAACTCTTTCCCAAAAACTTATTTATGGACCCAGTGTAATGATTTTAAAAATGAAAAGATATCTATAATGGCAGCTATAGCAGATATACCTTTTATGGGAATAAATTTTAAAGGATGTATATGCGTTGTATATTATAAAGGAAGAGAATATAGATTATCCACCTATAATGGAGTTAAGATTCTTAAATATAATTGCAAGTCACTAATGTTAAAAAGAGGTAAGTATGAACTACAGATAAAAGTTACTGATGGAAATCCACAAAAGTTATTAGCACCCTCAAGTGGTAATATGTGCAGAACTATTCATGAAAATGCAGCTTGCTCAGCTAACTATAAGTTTTATATAGAGGATAATTTAGTCTTTGATATAGAAAGTGATAACTGTAGTTTTGAATATGTGGATAGATAGGAATTTAAATGTCTCGAGACCTGATAAAAACTAAATTCTAAACTAATATTAAACTAGCATTAAAAATATAAAGATGCTAGTTTAATATTTTTAAAAAGACTATTTCATAAATATATATCTATATGGTATATTAAAACAATAGCAAAAAAATATATATGGAGGGTTTATTCATGATATTTTATTTTTCAGGCACAGGAAATTCTTTGTACGTAGCAAAAAATTTGTCTAGTAACCAAGGAGAAGAATTAATTGCAATTTCAAAGGAAATGAAACAAGATAAAGATTTTTATGAATATGACTTAAAACCAGGAGAAAAGATAATATTTGTTTATCCTATCTATGCTTGGGCACCACCAGCACCAGTAGTTAAATTCATTAGTAAATTAAAATTAAATAACTATAAGAACAATTATTTATCAGCAGTAGTAACCTGTGGTGAGAACATAGGAAATAACATGAAAATACTAGAGAAAAAGCTAGGAGCTAAGGGGTTAAAGTTAAATAGTGGATTTTCAATTGTTATGCCTAATAATTATATTATCCTTGGAAGAGCAGATGAAGATGATATTGTGAATAGTAAGATGTCTAAGGCTTTGGAGAACATTGGAGAAGTAAATAATCTTATAGGTGATAAAGTTAGAGATGTATTTAAAGTTGAAACAGGACTAATGCCTAAGGTTATGACAGCTATAGCTAATCCTATATTCAATAAGTTAGCTATAAATACTAAAAAGTTTTATGTTACAGATGATTGTATAGGATGTAAACTTTGTGAACAGGTATGCAATACTAAATGCATTAAAGTTGATAAAGTTCCTAAATGGGGAGATAACTGCTGTCAATGTTTAGCATGTATAAGTTATTGTCCTAAGGAAGCCATCCAATATGGAAAATATACAATTAATAAAAAGAAATATAAAAACCCTAAAATTGCTGTAGGTGAAATGAAAATATAACTGGCAATAATCCTATATAGCTCAGTGAACTTTTAAAGACTCTCTTTAGGACTATGACTTTACTTTTAAAACATGTATATATTTTTATAATAAAAATAATAATAAGAGTACGAAATTTAAAAGGGGAGTTCATCCATGAAAAACTTACTTAGAGTTATTTTTGTATTACTTATTTTCAATTTTATATTATATGATATAGCTTTTGCTAAGGATAGAAGTTATGCTTTAGCACATAGAAAAGAAGGTAATAAAATTGAGGTAGCAGTAGTTATAAAAGATGATGGTATTTGGGCAGTGAATATAAATAACCCTTCAGAGAAAATAATGCTTAACAAAGGGGCTTATAGAGAGCCAAATATAAGTGGAAATGGTTATGTAGCCTATAGGGATATTAAGAATAACTTGTATGTAACAAAAATAGATTTTTATAAAAAGGTAGAAAATACTACTAATGTAGATGATAGTATTACTGCATATCAATGGGATAAAGATGGAAATTTAATTTATTCTAAGTCCACAGGTGGAGTATATATATTTGGAGTTAAAGATAAAACTAAAGAAATTTTCACTGCAGGGAAAGAGTTTTATACACAAATTTTATTAGGAAAAGATAACTCTTTATTTGCAACAAAGAATATTATGAAAAAAAGTAATTCGGATAATTATTCTTTTCCTCTAGGAATAGTTAAGTTAGATTTAGCAACTAAAAAAGAAAAAGTAGTGATACCATATATACCTATAAGTTCCCAAAATCATGATTTAGGGTTGGATCCAAAGATGGCTACCATCTCAATTAATGGAGTTAATTTAATTGTATGGTGTAGGCCTAATTCTGCATCTATGACAGCAGATGGAGTGCCCATAGGAGTTTATAATGATGAAAGTAACAAGTGTAGAGAAGTACTTAATGAAGAGATTATAGTTTTAACTTATGAGGATATGATGTCTATATCACCAATAGATGATAACTTAGTGGCTATTATAAATGGTGCATATAGGTTTATGAATGTAGATAAAACTTTAGGAATCTTAAATTTAGAAGATGAAAGTTTTAAAAAAATCACTAAGGATGGAGAAGTAGCTATGACTCCAAGTTATTCTAGTGATGGTAGAAAGATAGTATATTCAGCCTCAACTTATAGTGAAAATCTTCAGCAATGGGAAAATTCCAACAATCAACATATATATGAAGTAAACTTAGAAAATAATGAAATTACTAAATTGACTAACTCATCTGTAGGATGGGATTTTTATCCTAACTATATTAATGATGATAGTGAATTTGTATTTATAAGGAAAGATAAAGAAAATAAATTTTCTTTAATTAAGGGAAATAGGGAGGGGAAGGAACAAGTTATTATTGATAACATTTTACACTTGGATGATAGTGCAAGTATAAACGAGTATTTTTGGTATTATGGACATTACGATATGAAGAAGGTGTTTCATAATATGGAGATAACTCAATGATTTAAAAATTTAATATTTACACACTAAGATACACATATGATGAGAGGAAAGATAAATTTATGGAATTGACATTAGACATATTTCAAACAATGGCATTAGCTTCTATAGTTTTTTATTTTGGAAAATATTTAAAAGAAAAAATATCTATATTAGAAAAGTATTGCATACCTGCACCAGTTGTAGGAGGTCTTATTTTTGCAATACTTATGCTTATATTTAGGCTGACAGGATTTATCACTATTAATTTAGATACAACTCTACAAAATATTTTTATGACTGCATTTTTCACTAGTGTTGGGTTTACGGCTAGTATTAGAATATTAAAAAAAGGTGGTATAAAAGTATTAACATTCTTAATTTTATCAGTGTTTTTAGTAATTCTACAAAATACAGTTGGAGTTGCTTTAGCAACCTTGTTTAATTTAGAACCCTTATTAGGAATTTGTACAGGCTCTATTCCTATGATAGGGGGACATGGTACAGCGGGATCATTTGGACCTATTCTAGAAGAAATGGGAATTGCAGGTGCCACAACTGTATCCTTTGCTTCTGCGACTTTTGGACTGGTTATGGGAAGTATAATTGGAGGATTGGTTGCTAGAACATTAATTATACGTCATAAGCTTAATACTCCTATGAAGGAGGATGATGATAATACCTGTATGCCACTAGGAGATTTTAATGAAGACAATCAAGATATACTATGTCATAAAAGATTAATGTCAGGTGCATCTTGGATTTTTATAGCAATGGGAATAGGATCTATAATATCTAATTTTATTCAGGGAATTGGTTTAACTTTTCCATCTTATATTGGAGCTATGCTTGTGGCTGCAATTATAAGAAATATTTGTGATGCCACAAATATTGAGTTAGTAGAAAAAGAAATTGAAAATCTTGGAGGTATCAGCTTATCATTCTTTTTATCTATGGCTCTTATGGGATTAAAGTTATGGGAACTTCTAGATTTAGCAATTCCTATGGTTGTTATGTTAATAGCACAAACAATTCTCATAGGTATATTTACATATTTTGTAACCTTTAGAATTATGGGTAGAGATTATGAAGCGGCAGTTTTTGCATCTGCAAACTGCGGATTTGGAATGGGAGCTACACCTAATGCTGTAGCTAATATGGATGCACTTTCAAATAAATTTGGATTTGCACCTACCCCATATTTTGTAGTACCAATTGTAGGATGCTTATTCATAGATTTCGTAAATTCTGCAATTATTACACTATTTATAAATATAATTCATTGAAGCCATTGATATAGGTAATCATAGAACAACGACACATTAAAATATTAGAATATAAAAGAAAAAGCAATATACTATTAAAATGTAAATAGTATGTTGCTTTTCTTAGGTTAAAATGTATGAAATTAATTCATAAAAGATATAATAATTATGAGAATAGAAAAAGTTGTTATAAAAAGGTAGCATAAATTCTTTCTATTAACATAGGTATTATATAGAATTATATTTTAAGAAATAATAAATAATACTATTTTTATAAATACTTTTTTTAATTATATAAAATATAAAAAATTTAAATGAATTATTAAATGGGTTATAGGTAATATTTCAAAAATAATTATTTTGTATATGTTGACTTTATAAATTTATAAGTATAAAATTAATATAAATTTGCAAGTCGAAAAACGTAATAAAATGTTGAAATATATAAAAAATACATATTAATTATAAAATAAATACAAAAAATGGAGGGATTTTTATGTCTATATTAAAAGGATTAAATCCAGAAAAGGTTCTAGGCTATTTTGAAGAATTAACTAAAATACCTCATGGTTCAGGCAATGAAAAGGTTATCAGTGATTATTTGGCTAACTTTGGTAAGGAAAGAGGATTTGTAGTAATACAAGATGATGAGTTAAACGTAATCATTAAAAAACCTGCTACTCAAGGATATGAAAATGCACCAGTAGTAACAATCCAAGGTCATATGGACATGGTTTGTGAAAAGAACAAGGATAAGGTACATGATTTTGAAATAGATCCACTAGAGCTTAGAATCGATGGAGACTATCTTTATGCTAATGGAACAACACTAGGAGCAGATAATGGAATAGCAGTAGCTTATGGATTAGCTATTTTAGATTCAAAAGAGTTAAAACACCCTGCTATAGAATTATTTGTTACAACTGGTGAAGAAACAGGTATGTATGGAGCAATAGCAGTAGATCCTAAAAAGCTTGATGGAAAAATACTATTAAATATTGATTCAGAAGAAGAAGGAATATTCCTTGTAAGTTGTGCTGGTGGAGTTACTAACTATGTAAATATAAATAATCAATGGGAAGATGCTTCTAATGAGGCTTTAAAACTAGAAGTTAAAGGCTTAAAAGGCGGACACTCTGGTATGGAAATAATAAAACAAAGAGGAAACGCTAATAAACTTATGGGAAGATTATTAAATGCCATATCAAAAGAGGTAGATTTTAATATTTCTCATATAAGTGGAGGAGCTAAAAACAATGCAATTCCACGTGAGGCAGAAACTACAATTACAGTAGCTACTAAAGATGTAGAAAAAGTTAGAGAGATAGCTAATAACTCATTAGAAATTTTTAAAACTGAATTAAGAATACAAGACCCAGATGTAACTGTAATAGTTGATAATGCTGAAGCCAATAGACAATTAACTAAAGAAGTAACTGAAAAAATTGTTTCTTATTTAATAGTTGCTCCAAATGGAATTCAAACTATGAGTGAAGATATTAAAGGGTTAGTAGAAAGTAGCCTTAACTTAGGAGTTATAGAATTTAGTGAAGAAAAAGTTACCTTTGTTTCTGCTGTGAGAAGCTCTGTAAAAACATTAAAAAATGCCATTACAGATAGAATAGATGTTGCAGCAAAATTAGTTGGTGCTGAGGTTGTTAATGATTCTGATTATCCAGAATGGCAGTATGAACCAAACTCACCAATAAGAGATTTATGTATAGAAACTTATAAAAATGTTACTGGTGAAGAACCAAAAATAGATGCTATCCATGCAGGACTTGAATGTGGACTTTTAAAAGAAAAAATGCCAGATGTAGATATGATTAGCTTTGGACCAAATTTATTTGATGTACACACTCCAAATGAACATATGAGTATATCATCTGTTGAAAGAGTATGGAATTTTATAAAAGCACTATTAGAAAATATTAAATAAATGCCTAAGGTAAATTTTACTTTAGATATTTAATATAAAAATAAACAATTTGATTTAGGCATCCTGAAGAGTACTAATTAATGTGTTTATATTTTTATCAATATTATTAATTAAAGATAAAGATAAAGCTTGCAAATAAATTAAACTTTAAAACATGGTAATTAGTGGCTTTTTTAGGGTGCTTTATTAAAGAGTACAAAGGAGGAGAAAAGTTTATGAGCCAAGAGAAAAGAAAATTATCTCAAAGTGCTTATGGTGGATGCAAAGGTGAAGAATATGTTCCTTTTATTCCAACATCAATGGCAATGCCAGAAACAACAGGTTATTCAATTATTTTAGGTATTATTTTAGCATGCGTTTTTGCAGCAGCTAACACATATCTTGGTCTGAAAGTTGGTATGACAATATCAGCTGGTATTCCGGGTGCTATTATTGCAACTGGAGTATTAAAAGGAATGTTTAGAAGAAATAACATTTTAGAAGCAAACATGGTAGCATCTTTAGCTGCTATGGGAGAATCCATTGCCGGGGGAATTATATTTATTTTACCAGCATTAATTTTATGGGGATTAAAATTAAGTATTCTAACTGTTGTTATTGTTACAATAATTGGTGGAGTTATGGGAGTATTTTTCATTACACCCCTTAGAAGATACTTAATCGTGGAAGAACACGGAAATTTAGTTTATCCAGAAGGTATGGCTGCAGCTGAAGTTCTTGTAACTGGTAGTGAAGGTGGACAAGGATTCAAAACAGTTATGACTGGTCTTGGAGTAGGAGCTGGATATAAACTTTTCTCAGGTGGATTTGCACTTTGGGGAGAGCAAGCTACTTATGTTATTAAAAGTTATCAAGGTACAATGATGGGATTTGACACTTTAGCATCACTTCTTGGTGTTGGATTTATAGTTGGTACTAGAGCATCATTACTTATGTTTGGTGGTTCTGTTATAGCTTGGTTTGCACTTATACCATTAATTAAATTCTTAGGAGTTGGACTAGCAGAGCCTTTATTCCCAGCTACTAAAGTTATAGCTGAAATGAGTGCTAACGAAATTTGGGCTAACTATATTAAATATATAGGTGCTGGAGCCGTTGCAATGGGAGGATTTATTTCCCTTGCTAAGTCTATTCCTACTATTATCACAAGTTTTAAACAAGCTATGGGTGGAATAGGCGCAGGTAAAAATGATAAAGTAAGTAGAATTGATTTAGAAGCACCTCTTACTTGGGTTATTCTAGCAGCTGCTTTTGGATTCGCATTAACTTGGTTATTACCAATGGTTAACGGTGGATTTATAGGTGGAATCATGGCAGTTTTATTCAGCTTCTTCTTTGCTGTTGTTTCAGCTAGAATGGTTGGTATAATTGGAGCATCAAACAATCCAGTTTCAGGTATGACTATAGCTACAATGTTATTTGTAACTACTGTAATTAAATTAACTGGTGGAGTAAGCCAAGAGTATATGACTAAAGCTGTATTAATAGGTGGAGTTGTATGTGTTGCTATAGCAGTAGCTGGTGGAGCAGCACAAAGTTTAAAAACTACATTTATTATAGGTGGTACTCCTAAAAAGGTTCAAATAGGAATGTTTATTGCACTTTCAGTAGCAGGAGTTTTTGCAGCACTTGTAATTAACATGTTAAATACTGCTTATGGAATAGGTTCTGCAGATGTAGCAGCGCCTCAAGCTACACTTATGAAAATGATAGTTGAAGGTATTATGACAGCTCAATTGCCATGGACACTAATAATAATTGGTGCTGCAATTGCATTATTCTGTGAATTAGCTGGAATAGCAGTATTACCAGTAGCTCTAGGTATATACCTTCCAATAACTTTAAATGCTGCTATCTTAGTTGGTGGAATAATTAGAGAAATCGTTGAGAGAAAATTTGCTAAGGATCAAGATAGAAGAGGAGAAGTTGTTGAAAAAGGAACTCTTCTTGCATCAGGCTTAGTTGCTGGAGATGCATTGATGGGTATAGTAGTAGCTGGATTAGTAGCTGCTAATGTAAATATAGCATTCGGTAAGAATTTCTTAACAGGAATAACTCAAAGCAATCTATTTGCTTGTGTAATGTTCTTATTACTAGGATTATGGATTTACATGTTCTCTTGTAAAAAAGACAAAGCCGTTAAATAGTAAATTATAAAATAATTTAAAATCGCTTTGCCACAGGTAAAGTCTATCTGTGGACAAGCGATTTTAATATATGGTAATACTTAAAGTATATAATAAAGTATAATAAATTGAATTAAAGAATATCTTATATTTAATAGTTATAAAAAGTTAGGAGGAATTTTGCATGAAGAATAAGAAAACACAAGAAGAAATAGAAAAACAAGCTCAAGATACAAAGCATAATTTTGCCCTTTATGTACCTGAAATTAAACAAGAAAATTGGGAAGAAAAAGATGGTAAAGTTGTTATACATATAAAAGTTACTGATCCAGTTAAAAAGTTTCTAGCTTGGATGGTTAAAAGAACTCCTGAAACTAAATTAGAACTAGATGAGAGATGTTCTACAGTATGGAAGTATATAGATGGAAACAGAACCGTTTATGATATTGCAAAGCTCATGGCAGAAACTTATAAAGAAAATATAGATGGAGAGCTATATAGATTAGTAACTTATTTAAAATACATATCTAAAAGAGGATGGATAAAGTTTAAAGAATATGATAAAGAAGTTGAAGTTTAGTATACATTATATTTAATTAACATAAAATTTAAAATTATAAAACCTATGTAAATACAAGGGTTATAGGTATTAGAGAGGATAACCTTACATCATTGAAAGATATATGTAAGGTTATCCTCTTGTTCTATTTATACATGTAAGGTAAACTATATGTATGTCAAAATTGGTACAAGTAGCAAGGAGTGAAAATTAGTGGGTTTAGATTTGATAATTATAATAAAAGCAATAATTATTGCAATAGTAGAAGGATTAACTGAGTTTATTCCAGTATCATCTACAGGACATATGATATTAGTTGGCAATGCTATTAACTTCCGTGGTGAGTTTGCTGATATGTTTCAGGTAGTTATTCAACTAGGGGCCATACTTGCAGTAGTGGTATTATATTGGAAGAAGATTAGTGATAGTGTAATAGAATTTTTTAAATGCATATTCACATTGGGTAAGAAGGGTCAAACTGGATTTAAATTTGGAATTAATGTATTAATTGGATGTATTCCAATGGGAGTAGTAGGAGTTATTTTTTATAAGCAAATTAAAAGCTTATTTAATCTTCAATCAGTAATTGTTGGATTATTAGTGGGAGGATTCTTACTACTTATAGTGGAAAACTTCTTTAGAAAGAGAAAAAACAAAGCTGTTAAAAACATAGATGATATAACACCTATGCAAGCATTAAAGGTAGGAGTATTCCAAGTTCTTGCTGTATGGCCAGGAATGTCAAGAAGTGCATCTACCATAATGGGAGGTTGGGTTGCAGGTCTCTCAACTCCAGTAGCAGCAGAATTCTCATTTTTCTTAGCAGTACCTGCAATGGTAGGATCATCAGCTAAAGATTTATTTGAATTTAACTATTCTATTATGACTCCAACCTTATGGGTTGCATTAATAGTTGGGTTTATTGTTGCCTTTGTTGTATCAATAATAGTTATGGACAAATTTGTTACTTTCTTAAAGAAAAAACCTATGAGGGTATTTGCTATATACAGAGTAGCAGTAGGAGTACTACTTGCTGTGCTAGTATTTACAAAGGTTATTACTTTAGTAGCTTAAATTAAATGATAACTTTAATAAAAAAGAGAACAAATTCATTGCAAAAATGAATTTGTTCTCTTTTTTTATAACTACCAACTACCAGATGATCCACCGCCACCGGAAGAACCACCACCGAAGCCGCCAAAGCCGCCTCCACCGGAAGAACCACCGCCACCGCCGAAGCCACCAAAGCCACCGCCACCTCTAGGACCTCTTCCACCTCTACTAGTCCAAAACAACATTCGTAGTAATCTACCCCTATTGAAGATGGAATCTATAAATACAATGATGATGATAGCTATAAATATAAATATATTAAAACCATCATTATCCTCATAATCTTCTTCACTAGGCATTGTCACATTCAAAGACTTATCTAAGGTTACACCGTATTCTTCACTAGCATAATCACATAAAACACTATAACTATTTAGAATTCCTTCACTATAATTTCCATTTTTAAAACTTGGTTTTGCAATGGAAGTCATAACTCTACTTGAAAGTGCATCAGGTATAGCACCTTCAAGACCTCTTCCTACCTCTACTCTCCATTGCCTGTCATCTATGGCTACAAGAATTAAAAGACCATTGTCTTTGCCTTTTTCACCTATTCCCCAGGTTCTAAAGAGACCATTGCTATAATCTTCAATTGGAGTATTGTTTAGGGTGTTCATTACAACAACTACAGCTTGAGCACCTGTTTTATCCTCAAGCTCCTTACCTAGAGAAACAATTTTATTGGCATCTTCACTATCTATAATACCTACATAGTCATTTAGATATTTATATACAGTTGGACTAGGATAAGTATCCTGTGCTAATGCATTAAAAGAAGAGAGTAGTAGTATAACAACAAGCAAAGAAAGACAGTGTTTTAAAAATTTAATTGTACTCTTCATCTTTATTTAGAAAAGTCTACAGAAGGGACTTCTGCAGCACCTGCACTTGCTTTATAAAATGGTTTCTCGTCAAATCCAAATAATGAAGCAATTATGTTGGTAGGAAATCTTAAGATTTTAGTATTATAATTTGTTACTACATTGTTGTAATCTTGTCTAGCAATTGTAATTCTATTTTCTGTTCCTTCTAATTGCACTGATAAATCTAAGAAATTTTGATTAGATTTTAAGTCAGGATAATTTTCAACCACTACTAACAATCTAGAAAGAGCGTTAGATAGTTCAGTATCTGCAGCTGCTTGGTCAGAGATATTTGTAGCTCCTGCAAGTTTAGCCCTAGCATCAGCTATTTCCGTAAATATTTCCTTTTCTTGAGTTGCATATCCTTTTACTGTATTAACTAGGTTAGGGATTAAATCTGATCTTCTTTGAAGCTGAGTATCAATATTTGATTCCGCTGCACTAACTCCCTGTTTAAGAGTTACAAGATTATTGTAATTTCCAACTAAAAATACAGTAATAATAATCACAATAATTATTATAGGAAGGAAAACCTTCATACCTTTTTTCATAATTTATTCTCCTTTCAATCTTTAAATTAGTATATGTTTTAATTTCACATATTATATATGAATTAATCTTATTCTTAACAAGATTAATTAGAAACATAAAGTAATTAGTGATAAATCAAAACTATTGCTTTACATTATATTCATTATAATCAAGAAAATTTACAAAATCAATGTAAATAAGAAAATCCTGTGATTTACACAGGGTTTTCTTATTTGAGGGGTTAATTTTTAGCTTCACTTATAATCGGGGGATTATTTATGAAGTACTTTTTACTTAATACTTAGGGGTTCCACTTTTAATATTACTAAAAAGTAATATTAAAAGTGGAGATACTTATTCCAGGGGTTAACTTATTTGCTTTAAATATTAGGAAATTAATTATCTCTTATATAATCTTGGGGGAATTACTTACGAAATATTTATTATCTCCTGTTGATATTTATAATAAGGGTATATTGTGACATCTGTGTGACAAAATTATGATTAGATTATAAATAATTTTAGAAGGAAATTAATGAGATTAAAAATTAGGTGTGTAAATTGAATACAGTTATTTAATTAAATAAGTAGCATAAAGTATAATATATATAAATTTAATAAATAACTATGGAATTATATTGAAAATAAAGATATAATTAGTACAACGAAAATTATGTAATACAAGTTATAAGGAGTGGGGAGAATGGAGAACATTAATGAAAAATTAAATGAAGTAAAGGAGCATATTAAAAACGTAACTTATTTAATTCATGCAGAAAGCTTAATACATTGGGATATGCAAACAGGAATACCATCTAAAGCTATAGATGGAAGAATTGAAGTAGTGGGATATCTATATTCAGAGTGTATAAAACTTATGACTTCTTCAAAAATAGGGGAATGGATAGAGTACTTCTCAGATAAAATGGACAAATTATCTTTCAAGGATAAAAAGATTATAGAAAATTTAAAAAGAAACTATGATGAACTTATAAAGATACCACCTGAAAGAAATAAAGAGTATCAAATATTATGTTCAACATCAGAAGCATTTTGGAAACAAGCTAAGGCAAACAATGATTATGAAGGCTTTAAGCCATATCTAGCAAAGATAATAGAGTTTAATAAGGAATTTGCTGAATATATAGGATATGAAGGAAACATATATAATAAATGCTTAGATGATTATGAAAGAGGATTGACTGTAGATAGGGTAGATAAAGTATTTAAAGAGCTTAGGGATGGTATAGTAGAGCTTTTAGAGAAGATTAAAGCCTCTAAGATAAGTATAGACGAGTCCTTCTTTAAAAAGCAATTTCCTACTAAAGATCAAGATGAATTTGGTAAATTTGTTTTAGAAAAATTAGGATATGATTTTGAGGCAGGAAGACTAGATACTACTGTTCACCCATTTACAACTAACTTCGGAAATAAAGATGTTAGAATAACAACTAATTATGATGAACATGATTTTAGAAGTGCTTTCTTTAGCAATATTCATGAAGGTGGACATGGTATTTATGAGCAAAACTCAGCAGATGATTTAGAATATACAGGTGTTTCAGGTGGAACTTCTATGGGTGTACATGAATCACAATCTAGATACTATGAAAATATTTTAGGAAGAAGTAAGGAATTTTGGGCTTATTTTTATCCAGAGGCTCAAAAGAGATTCCCTCAATTTGAAGGAGTTAATTTAGAAGATTTCTATAAAGCTATAAATAAGGTAGAACCTTCTTTAATTAGAACAGAATCAGATGAATTAACTTACAGTATTCATATTATAATTAGATATGAGTTAGAAAGAGCTTTCATGAATAATGAAATCACAGTAGAAGAGTTGCCAGCTGCTTGGAATAAAAAATACAAGGAATATTTAGGTGTAGAGCCTAAAAATGATTCAGAAGGAATTCTTCAAGATACTCATTGGGGTGCAGGTTTAATTGGATATTTCCCAAGCTATGCTCTTGGTAATGTATATGGAGCTCAATTCTTAAATAAAATGAGACAAGATATACCTACCTATGACGAAGAAGTTAAAAATGGTAATTTTGCAGTGATAAAAGATTGGTTAAGAGAAAACATACATCAGTTTGGATCTCTTTATACTCCATCAGAGCTTATTGTAAAAGTAACAGGAGAAGAGTTAAATCCTAAATATTTCTTAGAGTACCTAAATAAAAAATACGGAGAAATCTACGAAATATAAGTGACACTCCAAATTTTATATTTGGTCAGTGGAACTTAAGTGAGACTCTAAATCTATGATTTAGTTAGTCGAACTTACTCATTCGAATATGTATGAGAAGGAGTTTCCTTAAAACAGTGCATGTGAGAAGGAGTTTCTTCGAGAGCGAAGCGAAAGGTTGCTTTAGCAACATCACTCTAAATCTATGATTTAGTTAGTCGAACTTACTCATTAAAATATATATGAGAAGAAGCTTCCTTTAAAACAGTGCATATGAGAAGGAGTTTCCGTAAAATACAATAGATTTAGCATGCATAAAAGAAAGTGAGATATGATGAATTTTTTAAAGAAATTAGTTGGAGATAAATGTTACCTTTCTCCAGTGGATGATATACTAGCAGATAAGGTAGCTCAATGGAGTAATGACTTGAGAGTTTCCATAAGAACTGGAGATATATCAGATATGATAACAGTTGATGTTCAAAGAGAGTATTTAAATGGTATGAATGAGAGAGGATATGCATTCTATATAGTTGACGCTGAAAACGACGAGGCTATAGGGGTCATAAGGCTTATGAGAATAAGCCACATACACAGAAATGCTGTTCTTGGAATGTTTATTGGAGATTCGAATCATAGAAATAAAGGTATAGGAACAGAAGCAACAAAGCTAATATTGGATTTTGCTTTTAATGTGATAAATCTTAGAAACATAATGATAGAGACTTTTTCTTTTAATGAAAGGGCTATTAACTTATGCAAGAAGATTGGCTTTAAAGAGATAGGAAGAAGAAGAAACTCTATTATATATGGAAATAATGAGTTTGATGAAGTCTTCATGGATATATTGAATACTGATTTTCATGAATCAATTATATGTGAAGCGATAAAATAGAAAGAAGACATTATATAACATTAGGCTGTCAAAAAATAAGGGCTATAAACTTTCAGTTTTATAGTTCTTATTTTTTTATTGAATTTTATATGAAAATTAGTTAAATCTAAATTTAGTGACTGCAAAATCCATCTGACCATTAATAATAAACAATAAGTGATTAACTCACATAAATAAAATATTAAAAAGGGTAAAATATATGTATAATAAAAAGCAGATTTTGAGTTATCATATATAGGGAGGCGTTACAATGTTTAACTTTTTTAAAAAGGATAATGGAAAAGTAATAAGTATTAATGATATAGATAGTTTGTTAGGTAAGATTAATTTAATTGATGTTAGAGAAATATATGAATATAGAAATGGAAGTTTAAAAACAGCTAGAAATATTCCAATGGGAAATCTTTTAAACAATCCAGATAGATATCTTAAAAAAGAAAATGAATATTACCTTATGTGTCAAACAGGTTCGAGAAGCTCACTTGCTTGTAGGAGATTGACTAAAGAAGGGTTTAATGTGATTAATGTTAGAGGTGGTATTGGAGCATATAAAGGGGCTAAAAGAAAATAACTTTAATTATTGTATAGAATATTTTAATTTTTAGTTGATATAATCACTTAAGAGTAATATAATTTAATTAAGTTAATGCTTAATTAAATTATATTATAAAAGGAGTATATATGATAGAAAGTGTAAAAGTTTTTAAAGCTATTGGTGATGAGACAAGGATAAAAATACTAATATTATTATCTAAGAAGAATATTTGTGCAAAGGCAATAGCTAAGCATTTACAAATTTCTGAAGCTGCAGTATCACAACACATTAAAATTCTTAAGGAAGTAGATTTAATTGTAGGTTACAAAAGAGGATATCATGTAATCTATGACTTAAATAAGAAAGTTTTAGAAAAAGCTATAGAATTTATTAATGTATTAATTACTGATGACATATGCTCAATAGATGATAAGTTTAATGTAAGTTTAGAGAGCTTTCATGCTTTACAATGTGAAAAAAATTGTAAGGTGGTAAAGAAATGCTGTAAAGAGAGATTAAAGGAGGAAGAGTAATGAAGGTTTGTTTTCCAGTTAAATCTAATGAAGGTATGGAGAGTGTACCATATGGACATTTTGGAACAGCTCCAATGTTTGTAGTATGTAATTTAGAAACTAATGAGGTTAAGACTATAGGAAATGGTGATTTAGGTCATCAGCATGGTATGTGTCAACCAATGAAAGCATTATCAGGAGAAGTAGTAGATGCTGTGGTTGTAGGTGGTATTGGTCAAGGGGCTATAGTTAAGTTAAACTCCCAAGGAATAAAGGTATATAGAGCAGCAGAAGGAACTATAAATACAAACTTAGAGAAGCTTAAAAATGGTGAGTTGTCAGAATTCGCTATGAATCATACTTGTAATCATGATGGATGTGACCATCATTAAATATAATTAAGAATTGAAAGAACTGTATGAAAATAGAAATAAGTGCTTCTATTTTCATACAGTTCTTTTAATAATGGCTCTGTTGAAAACTATAGTGATAGAATATACAATCTATAACATGTTTACGGATTATTTTTACACAGTCCAACTATACATTTAATCTATCCTCTAAATTAAGCTAAACTGTTTTAATGTGAATATCCACAGGAATACTGTAAGTATACAAAAGGCTGAAGTAAATACTACTATTTGGGCAGCTAATTCACTATCACCATCCATTTTTTGAGCCATAGTGAAGGAAGAAATAGCAGTAGGGGATGCAAAGATAAGCATTAACGCTATAAGTTCTATATCTCTAAAACCTAACCATATACTTATAGGCATATGAATACTAGGAACTACAATAAGTCTACCAGTTACACCTATAATAGTTTGTTTCAAGTGAGCTTTTACATCGGTGAAAGAAAAGGAACCACCAAGTAAAATAAGGGAAAGAGGTGTAGCAATTCGTGATATATCACTTATGGATTTTTCGATAGCTGTTGGAAGTTTTATTCCAAAGATAAGAAAGAATAGTCCAATTGCTGATGTTATAATTAAAGGATTAGTAATAATTCCTTTTAGAGTATTTTTAATATCTAGCTTTCCGCATCTAAAAATTTCTAAGGATATCACTGCTAACATATTAAAAAAAGGAACAACAGTGGCTATTAGTATAGCTACAACACCAACTTTGTCCTCACTAAATAGGGAACATGCTACAGGTAGACCAAATATTATAAAGTTGCTACGAAATATACCTTGTATTAAAACACCACGTTTTTTATTATCCTTTTCAATAAGGGGAATGAGAATGCATAGTACTATAAAGGTAAGGGTAACACTTATAAGTGCAAAGCAAATAAGTTTGGGATTTATAGCTCCTTTTAAATCTGTTTTATATATATTATAAAATAACAATAGAGGCAAAAAAGCCTTAAAGGTGATACTATTCATAACCTTTAGAGTATTGTCATCAAACATTTTCAATCGCTTTAATACATATCCTAAAGCCATGGTAAGAAACAGTGGTAAAACTACATTAATTGATAAAATCAAATTTTCCATAATTAATATCCTTTCTAGTCTTTTGTTAATCTATTTCTCATATTTTATATGGTTGTCCCAATTAATTGTATACAAAGTTAAAGTGTTTTTCAATGTATAAGTAATAATTGATAATATTTGTAATAGGTGTTAAAATAAAAATGTAGTCTTACTCTAAGGAAGTATCCAAGGAGGAAGAGTAATAGATTTAAATCGTTCTGAATTACATGAGGGTTAGCCCAAATGATAAGGCGGTGTCATAGGATAGCGATATACTATCTCTGCTCTCTATTGGGACGCAGAGAGTATTTTTTTGAGAGGAGCTTAAGCTTTGGAAACAAGAATCGCATTGATTGGAATTATAGTAGAGGATACTACAGCTACAGAAAAATTAAATAATATTTTACATGACTATGGACAATATATTGTTGGGAGAATGGGGGTACCATATCGCGACAAGGAGGTGTGTGTTATCAGCGTAATTATAGATGCAACTAATGATATTATTAGTTCATTATCTGGTAAGTTGGGTATGCTTGATGGTATTACTGTAAAAACGATCTATTCAAAGAAGTAGAGTAAATATATAAAATCAGAACGATTAGGTATATATTAGAATAAAGCACTTAAAATCTTATTAAGAAAGAAGAGTAGATGTATGTATAATGTAAAATCTAAGGTAGCAACTGAATTTATTGAAGATGGAGAAATATTATCAACCATTGAATATGCTAAGAAAAATAAAAATAATAAAGAGTTAATAAATAGTATTATAGAGAAGGCTAGAGAATGTAAAGGTTTAAACCACCAAGAAGCAGCGGTACTATTAGAATGTGATTTAGAAGAAGAAAATAAAAAAATAGAAGAACTAGCTATGGAGATAAAGAATAAATTTTACGGTAATCGTATAGTTATGTTTGCTCCATTATACCTTTCTAATTATTGTGTTAATGGATGTATATACTGTCCGTATCACCATGGAAACAAACATATAGCTAGAAAGAAACTTACTCAAGAAGAGATTAAAAAGGAAGTAATTGCATTACAGGATCTTGGACATAAAAGACTTGCACTAGAAACAGGTGAAGATCCTATAAATTCTCCTATAGAATATGTATTAGAAAGTATAAAGACTATATATAGCATAAAACATAAAAATGGTGCTATAAGAAGAGTGAATGTAAATATTGCTGCTACTACTGTTGAGAATTATAGAAAATTAAAAGAGGCTGGAATAGGAACATATATATTATTCCAAGAAACTTATAATAAAAGATTATATGAAGAATTACATCCAACAGGACCAAAGCATGATTACAATTATCACACTGAAGCTATGGATAGAGCTATGGAGGGTGGTATAGATGACGTTGGTATAGGAGTTTTATTTGGATTAAACATGTATAAGTATGATTTTGTTGGATTACTTATGCATGCAGAGCATTTAGAAGCAGCCATGGGAGTAGGACCACATACTATCAGTGTACCTAGAATTTGCCCTGCTGATGAAGTGAATCCAGAAGATTTCACTAATGGAATTTCTGATGATATATTTGCAAAGATTGTTGCAATCTTACGTATTTCAGTACCTTATACAGGAATTATTGTATCTACAAGAGAATCTCAAAAATCTAGAGAAAGAGTGCTTCATCTTGGAGTTTCTCAAATTAGTGGAGCTTCATGTACAAGTGTTGGAGGATATGCTCAGAAGGAAAAAGAAGAAGAAAATTCAGCACAATTTGATATCAGTGATACAAGAACTCTAGATGAAATTGTAAATTGGTTACTTGGTATGGGATATATTCCTAGTTTCTGTACTGCTTGTTATCGTGAAGGTAGAACTGGAGACAGATTTATGCAGTTAGTAAAATCAGGTCAAATTTCTAACTGTTGTTTACCTAACGCCCTAATGACTTTAAAAGAGTATCTAGAGGATTATGCATCTGAAGATACAAAAGCTAAAGGCGAAGAAGTCATAAAAAATGAAGCTATGAAAATTCCTAATCCTAAAGTTAAGGGTATTGTAGAGGAACACCTAAAAGAACTTAATGAAGGAAAACGTGATTTTAGATTCTAGATATAATAGAAATAGAGGGCTAGCCCTCTATTTTTTCATATCTTTAATTATACAAATTCCTTGAGTCATGGTACCCATTGGACAATAAACACACCAAGAACGCGGTTTATAAAGGGCCATGGTAATTATACCTAGGAGAGTTGAAGTTAACATTAAGCTATAGAAGCCAAAACTAAATTGAGCTATCCAAGGAGAAACATAGGATAAATCTGTGAAGTTCCAAGGTAATTTAAAGGTCCAAAGTATAGTAAGAACTTCTTTTAGAGTATTTGTCCCTTGGAAAACTAAATATGTGTTAAATACCATATTAATGAACATAGTTAAAAAGAAAATTAAAAATCCGTATCTAAAATATTTAGATTTTAAAAATTTAGGCATAGGCTTATTTCTTGATAATTTTAATTTATTACCTAATAAATCTAATAGTTGTCCTCTACCACAGTATTTATTGCAATAGCCTTTATTTCCTTTAACTATTGAAATTAATAAAGGTACGATGAAACAAATTAATCCTAGCCAAGCAAAGAGTATATTAAATAACCCTAAAATTAAATATAGGGATGATAATATCCAAAGATATTCATAAAGATGCTTTTTCTTCTTTTTCATTAGTTACCTCCTTGTTGTTTAATTTCTATAGTAGATGCAGGGCAAGCTTTAACACATTTTCCACATCCAACACACTTATCATAATCAACCTTTGAAAAAATACCCTTGTTAATAGCAATGGCTCCAAGGGGACAGACTTTTTCACAAGCACCACAGGCTACACAGTAGCTAGTATCCACATAAGCCTTTCTTTTAACAATTTTCTTTTCCATAAATTTATATCCTCCTGTTTTATAAATGTTGTAGTAAGCATATTATAACTGTATAATTAAAAGAAAATATGTGATATAGTCACACAAGCAATTTTTTTAGGAGGATAATATGTTAAATAGTTTAGATGTATTTAATAAAAGACTTGAAGCTTTGTATGATGCTTATCCTGTATTAAAAGAAATAGATGACAGCCATGAAATTATAAGAAAAAATGTAATTTTTAAAAGTTTATTAAGTGAGGAGTATTTAAAAACAGATAGTGGAAACTGCATAGGTATGTTATTTGTTATAAGTGGAATTATAAAGGTTCAAAAAGTAACAGAAGAGGGAAATGAAACTAATTTATACAATGTAGAGCGTGGTGAGCTATGTCATGAAGCATTAAGCTGTTTTGTAAATTGTCAATCACTAAATATTGAAGGCATAGCCATGCAAGATTCTTTAATTGCTATTTTACCATCAGATATAGTGAAAGCCTATTTATTAAGTGATTTTAGATTTATGCAAGTTATATATAAAGATCTATATGCAAAATTTAGAGGGGTTATAGAAAACAAAGAAGCTAGAATTCATGAATCTTTAGAAAGTAGATTGGTTAAATTATTACTTAGTAAGAATACTAAAATAATTTATACAACCCATGGGGAACTTGCTTTTGAATTAGATTCTTCAAGAGAAGTAATAAGCAGAAAGCTTAAGGAACTAGAGAAAAAAGGGTATTTATTAATATCAAGAGGTAAAATTCAATTACTAAAAGGTTTAGAAGAACTATATAATTAGTAAGGAAATTACAATACAAAGATAACTACATAAACAAAAGAAAGGGTGAAATTTTTAATATGAAAGACAAAAGTTTAAGTAATGGTTTTTTAAATATAGTAAAAAAAATGAATAATGAAATAATAGGGCAAGGAGAATTCATTCATAAATTGTGCAATTATTTCAAAGAAAAGTTTGAAGAAGATAAGAAGGGCATATTACTTTTAGCTGGTAAACGAGGAACTTTTAAAAAAGCTAGTGTAAGGCTATTATTTGAAAAACTTAATGAGGAAGGAATAACTGAAGATTATCATATAGATGAAATAGATTTAGCCTCTTACAATTTTAATTTAGGATATAATGCTTTTCTAAGTGACTTATATGAAAAACTAAATAGTAGTTCACAGGTTATAATGTTTAAAAATACTGAAAAAGCTTCAGAAAATATTTTAAAGGTATTATCAGAAATATATCCTAATACTTGTTTAAAGTTAAAAGATAACTATATTATGAAAAATAAGTTTCTTATTGAAGCAAAGAGTAAGGATAAAGACAATATAGGAGAATTCATCTGTCATAATAAATTTTTCATATTTATTTATAATAGTGATGATAATGTAATAGAAGATGGAATTTTAGATAATAGGGAAGAGGTATTATATACTGAAAGCCTTACAGAAGAGGAACAAAATAAAGTAATTAGAAGAGAAGTGTTAAGGTCAATAGATGGTATACAAAAGCATATGCAAGGAAATATAGTTCTTGGAATAGAAAATAAAGATGAAGAGGAAGATAACTTTGGAATTTGTAGTTTTCTACAAGAAAACTTCATAGAAGATAGCAATTTTGGAATCAGTGAATATATATCCTATAAAATTTATAAACCAATTATGAATCTAATACAAAAGGAAGGACTTTATAGTGAAAGTCAGATTTTAATATATGTAGATAAGAATGAGATATATTGCAAATCAGATGATGAAATATACAAGTTAGAAAACTATCTAGTACCTACCCTTGAAGAAGTAAAATATAAATTGGATTCTATAATAGGTATAGAAGAACTGAAGAATTTTATAATAAATGTTGAAAATAATTGGAAAGTACAAAAAATAAGAAAAAGACTTGGACTAAAAACTTCAAAGATATCTATGAATATGATATTTACAGGAAATGCAGGCACAGGAAAGACTAATGCAGCTAGGGTTACCTTTGAATATTTAAACGCCTTAGGTATATTATCTAAGGGTGTATTTGTAGAGGTGAGTAAAGCAGATTTCGTTACAGAGAATATTAATGATACAGCTAAGAGAACAAATGATATAATTAATTCTGCCTTAGGAGGAGTACTATTTATAGATGAAGCATATTCCTTATGTGAAAGTGAAGAAGATAAGGTTGGTAAGGAAATAGTAGATGCATTACTTAAGGGCATTGAGGATAATAGAGATAATTTAATAGTCATATTAGCTGGTTATGAAAAGGATATGGAAAGATTTCTAACTATAAATCAAGGTCTAAAATCTAGATTTTCAAATACTATACACTTTAAAGATTACAACCCAGTAGAAATGTATGAAATAGCAGTTAACATAGCTAAATCTAAGGGGTATAGAATAGCCAAAAATGTAAAAGCAGGGTTAATAGATTTATTTACAAGAAACCAAATTATAGGCAAAAATGATTTAGGTAATGCTAGGTTTGTAAGAAATATAGTGGAAAATGCAATAATTGATGCTTCTAAAAAATATCTAACTAATAATGATAAGGAAATTGATTTATTAGATAGAGATAACTTTAACTTTAGAGCAAATGCAAAGTTTGATTTAGAAGAAAAATTAAATGAAATAATAGGACTTGATGACGTTAAAAAACTATTAAGAAGTCAATATAAGCTTATAGTTGCTCAGGAAAAAAGGAAATCTGTTGGAGTAAATACTAAGATAGAGCAAAATTTAAATATGGTATTTACAGGTAATCCAGGTACAGGTAAAACAAGCATAGCAAGATTAGTAGCTGAAATGCTAAATAGTATGGGATTATTAAAGGTAGGTCAACTAGTAGAAACTGATAGATCAAGTTTTGTATCAGAAGTTCCAGGGGAAACCCCAAAGAAAACAGAAGAGAAGTTTAAAGAAGCTTTAGGAGGAGTATTATTTATTGATGAAGCATATACCCTTGCCAATGATTCATTAGGAATTGAAGCCATAGAAACTCTGTTAAAGTTAATTGAAGATTATTCTAAGGAAGTAATAGTGATATTAGCTGGATATGAAGAAGAAATGGAAGAATTCTTTGATGTAAACATAGGTTTAAGGTCAAGATTTCCATTATGGACTAATTTTGCAGATTATAATCCCAATGAACTTTTTGAAATGGCTGTAAAACTTGTTGAAGCAAAGGGATTTAAGTTATCTAAGAATGGATATATAGCTTTAAAGAAAAGCTTTGTTGAAATCTACAATAACTCAGATGCACAATCAGGAAATGGTAGAATGGTTAGAAATTACGTAGAAAAACTAATTAGAAATCAAAGCATAAGAATTGTAGAAGAGGATATCAGTGTCTATGAGATGAACCTTATAACTGCTAAGGATGTAGAAAATATAAATGTTATTGAAGATGATAACATATTTAATCTAGATAGTAGATTAGAGCTATTAGTTGGTAATGAAGATGCAAAGGAATTTTTAAAAAATCAATATAAGCTTTTAAAAGTTAGAGAAAGAAGAAAAAAAATAGGATTAGGCTCAGATATCAATAGATATATGAACATAATATTTACAGGGGAAAATGGAACAGGGAAGAAAACTGTAGCTAATATTCTCTCAGAAATGTATTATAGTATGGGAATAGTTAAAGCTAAAAACATTGTAGAAATGGATAAATATGAATTCATGGCAATGATTAATAAGGGAATAAAAATTGAAGATATATTTAGTAAATTTTCAGGGAAAATGCTATTTCTAAATAGGGTAGACCTTCTCCTAGAGGAACAGCAATATAATAAAATAGTATCAGATATAATTAAATTCTTAGATAAAAATAATAAGGTTATATTAATTCTTTCAGGAGAAAAAGAAGGGGTGAAAAAACTAGTATTATCTAATCCAGCATTTAACTATAGATTTCCAACTTGGTTTGATTTTGAAGATTATGATTATATGGGACTATGCAATATAGCATTAAGTATATTAAGTAAAAAGGGATATTCTTTATCGAAGGAAGCAGAAGAGGAAATTAATAAAACTATAATAGACATATATGGTAATCCAAATTTAGTAATAAAAAATGGATTAATGATAAAACAGTATTTAGATAACCTTATAAGAACTCAGAGTATTAGAATATGTGATGAAGAATTTAATAGAAATAGTATAAATTTTATAACTTTAGATGACATAGTAAATAGTAAAAAAGAATTTTTAAAAAGAAATATTGTAAAGTAGTAAAATAAAGCAGTAAAGAACTATATCAAGATATGTTTTGATATAGTTCTTTACTTTAGTATAAAATTTATAAGCTTGATATATAATTTGTATTAACAATTAATAAGTATTAAAAGTATCTAAGTAGGCATTATTATTCCACAAGCTAATCGTTTCCCAGAATTACCAGAAGGTTGACTAGTAAAGTCATCAGCATTTTCATGGATTATGATAGCTTTTCCAATAATATCTTTTATAGAAAATCTGCTTAAATAAACATCCATTGCAGCAATACCATTTGATGACATTAGTGGTGGAAGATCCCCATAGTGATAAGGGTGAGGTTCATTTGTTGGATTCCAATGTCCACCAGTAGTTTTAAAAGGATCACCTGGATCACCTATATTACAATTTTCAAACTCATGAATATGAAATCCGTGGAAAAGTGAAGGTTCTCCTTCAGAAGTATATACGGGAATGCCAGTAACATATACTCTAAGAATAATACCATCATCTAAACAGCAAAATAATGCTCTGCCACGTAGTTCAGGAGCTAAAGGTCCACCTTGGATTACTGCATAGGCCGTTGGTTCAGGCATACCGTGATTCATAATTATATCGCTAATACTAAATTTATCATTAGCCATTCTCATATTAATACACTCCATTTTATTGATACAATATAATTTATAATATGTTGTAGTAAGTTGGTGTGTGTACACGAAATATAAATATTTCATGCATTTTATTAAATTTAGTTTAATTAAATAAAATTTATGTAAATTTGATTTTAATCAACTGAAAATATATAATAGATATATAAGGAAGAGGAGGGATATAAATGGAAGTTCTTATATTTGTATTAAATGACCCAAGAGATTTAGAGGAGATAATGGTTGAATTCACTAACATAGGTATAAGTGGGTCTACAATTATTGATACTGTAGGGATGGCTAATATTTTATCTAGTTGTGAAGATGCAAGTATGTTTTCTTCACTTCAATTGTTATTAAACAAAGGAAGGGCATCTAATAAAACAGTATTTACCGTTTTAAAGAAAGAAAGAATAGAACAAGCACTAGAGATTATTAACAAAGTAACTGGAGGATTAAATGGTCCAGGTAATGGAATAGCATTTACAATTCCGGTTAATAGGGTATTTGGAGGTAGTTTTCAACAAAAATAGGAGGGACTGAAGTTAAAGATGAATTGGTTATATGTACTAGGGATAGTAATACTTGCAGGTATATTTTTAGGATTACTAGTAAGTTATATTAAACTACCAAAGGTAACAGGATACTTAGTAGCAGGGATAATAATAGGACCTTTTGTTTTAAAGATTGTACCTACTGAAGCTATCCATGGATTAACAGTTATTTCAGAGGCTGCCTTAGGGTTTATTGCTTATAGTATAGGTAGTTCTCTTAATTTTAAGGATTTAAAGAAAATTGGTTCTGGAATTATAATTATAGCATTATTTGAAGCACTTATGGCAGTAGTAGTTGTAACTTTAGTTATGATAACAGTATTTAAGCAACCATTAGCTTTTAGTTTATCTTTAGGCGCAATAGCTTCAGCAACAGCACCTGCAGCTACAATTATGGTTCTAAAGCAATATAGAGCTAAGGGACCCTTAGTAAATACTCTTATACCAGTAGTTGCTATAGATGATGCCATTGCTGTTATAGCTTTTGGAATAGCTTTATCTATTGCAAAAGCTTTAACAAATGGGACAGGAGCTTTGACAGTGATGTCAATAATGAATCCTTTTATAGAGATTATAGGATCTGCTGTTTTAGGAATAATACTAGGATTTGTGTTAGCATTTATTAATAGGTTGTCTAACAGTAGAGAGCAAACTATGAGCATGGCTATAGGTGTAATTTTATTAGCTATAGGCCTAGCTAACAAATTACATTTGTCTGGATTATTAACTTGTATGGTTATGGGTGGAACCATCAGTAACATTACCGATGGTAAAACTAAATTACTTACTGTATTAGATGAGTTTACTAATCCAATATTTATAGCATTTTTTACCATATCAGGATTAGAACTAGATATGTCAGTTTTGAAGACTGTAGGTATAATTGGAGTTGGCTATGTAATAGCTAGAGTTATTGGTAAAGTTTTAGGAGCTTATTTAGGAGCTAAGATAGCTAAATCAGAGCCTATAGTTCAAAAATATTTAGGATTAACTTTAGTACCACAGGCAGGAGTAGCTATTGGACTAGCACTTATAGTTCAAAATGAATTGCCAGCTTATGGTACGCAGATTAGAACTATAATATTAGCAGGAACTGTTATATATGAGTTAATAGGCCCACTGTGTACTAAAATAGCTATATTTAAAGCAGGTGAAGCAAATAAAGCTTAATAATAAAATATTAGGAATTATATAAGAAAAAAGTGCTAGTCTTTTGTAAGAATAGCACTTTTTTAAATTTAAATTTCATTTTACATTAGCCATTTACTACAGCTAAGATAGTGTCCTCAGGAGTAAGAAGTGTTACTTCACTTGGAATATTAATATCTTTAGCCAGTAGTTTATCATTAAATTGCATATTAGCTACATTCACTTCAATATATTCTGGAATCTTTTCTACATTGCCTTGAAAATCAAGATATGGTCTAAAGGTTTCTAAAACTAGTCTTTTAGATTCCAAATTTTCTTGACCTATATAATTTATAGGAATAGTTAGTTTAATTACTTCATTTGGTTTTACATATTGTAAATCAAAATGTATAATTTCGTGTAGGTTGTTTTTTTGAATATCTTTAACTACACAGTTTAGAGTTTTTCCCTCTAAATCAATTGGTATGATAGAACCACTAAAACTGCCTTTTAACATTTTTAACAGTTCAGATTTACTCATCTTAGCAGAGATAGGTTCTTCTAAAAATTCACCATAGATTACGCAAGGTACTTCTCCCAAATTTCTAAGCTTCTTTAAATTCTCCTTTGAGCTTCTTTCATATACTTTAAATGTTGTACTTTTCATAATAAATCCCTCACTTATTTTTAATAATTTTTTGTTGATTTATTAAGCTCAGTATATAAAATTGTCACAGTAAAATTCATAAATGAATCTAAGCACTATTAATTACACACAGAGCTTATACAAAGCCCACATATGCATCAACCTCCTTAAATATACTTATACCATGATAACATATATTAAGGAAAAAGCAAAATTCATAAAATATTAGAATAGATAATACTTTACAATGTAAATATATACATATATAATTATACATAGATATACTATGTATAGTAAACCGAGGTAAGGGGTGGAATTATGAAAATAAATAAAGAACTTTTGAAAGGAAGCACGACAATACTTATATTAAGTCTGCTTAATCGAAAAAATATGTACGGGTATGAAATGATTAAGGAGATAGAAGAAAGGTCTAAGGGTATTTTCTCTTTTAAAGAGGGAACGCTATATCCTATTCTTCATAGTTTAGAAAATGAAAATTTTATAGAAGCTTACTGGGATGAAGGCGAAGGAAAGCGTAAGAGAAAATATTACAAGATAACGGAAAATGGTAACAAAATTCTCAAAGAAAAAGAAGCAGAATGGAAATTGTTTAGTTCTACAGTTAATGAAGTATTAGGGGAGGGAGATTTATGTCTACAGTAAACCATCCGAAGGTAGAAAAGTATATAGAAGAGGTATGTGGATTAATTAAAAATAAAAAAGTCCATAAAAATATAAAAGATGAACTTATAGATCACATAGAAGAGATTATACAAGACTACAGAGATGTTGGAATAACGGAGGAGGAAGCTATAGATAAAGCTATTATGCAAATGGGTTCATACGAAGTTATAGGAAGGGATTTGAATATGGTTCATAAAGCATCTCCTGATTGGATGCTTTTAGGTATAACCGCTCTATTTATATTAGTTAGCATATTTACTTTAGGCTTCATTCAGAAGAATAATGCATTGTCACACAGTTCATATGCTAATTTTTTAGGTAAAACTATAGTTTATGCATCAGGAGGAATCATATTAGCAGCAGTTTTACTGAAAATTGATTATAGAAGATTAAAAAAGCACTCTAAATATGTTTATAGTGGAGTAATAATTCTGTTAATATCCCAAATCTTTATAAACACAGGCTATATAAATGGAGAAATGGGCTGGATAGTTATTGGGCCAATTAGTTTTAATGCTTTTAATATAGCACCTTTTTTTCTAATCATTGCTTTAGCTGGAATGTTTGATAATTGGAATTGGAATGAGACTAAAAGTATATTAAAAGGGGTTTTTATTGCTTTTGTACCAATAATATTTTTTATTATTGGAAATGCTTCAGTTAGCATTATTATCTATGCCATATCAGCTATTACTTTGATGATTATATCAGGTGTGAAATTAAAGCATATTATAACTTCCTTTGGAGCTATAGGGGTTATCTTTTTATCTTGTATGTTTATTGAACCTTACAGAATAAAAAGATTTTATGTGTTTTTTAATCCTTCATTAGATGTAGATGGAATGGGATGGATTTATAATCAACTAGTTAACTTAAGGGAATCGGCGGGATTATTTGGACAGGGATCAAATTTTATACCAAATATGTTGCCAGAAATTCATACAGACTTTATATTTACCTATATAGTTTATTCCTTTGGATGGATTGTTGGAATAATACTAATTTCTTTAATTTTAGCATTCATAATAAGAATAGGTTTAATAGGAAAAAGTACTAAAGAAACCTATGGTAAATTACTAGTAAGTGGATTTTGTGCATTATTTATAGTGCAGTTTTTACTAAGTATTTCTGTTAGCTTGACATTAGCACCTACAGTTTCAGTAAGCATGCCATTTATTAGTTATGGTGGAAGCCAACTTTTAATTAACATTTTATCTATAGGTTTAGTATCTAATGTATGCAAGTGGAGAAATACGCCATATAATACAGAAATTCAATAGTTTTTAATAATATAAAGATTATAGTTTGATATTATTATATAATAAAAATATTAGCATGAAAAATATTTGACAAGCTTAAATATCCATGATACTATTTATTAAAATATAACACTTAGGAGAATTAAAATGAGTAGAGAAATTAACTTTAAATCAACAAAAGTTAATATGGCATATTATCTTAGCTATTATAGATAGGGTTTGTATTTATAAACAATTATAGATGCAAGCCAGTTTAACAAATTTGGTTTGTGTCTATGATGGTTAGGAAGATTTGCTATACTCAAATGTTTAGTGATTAGACCACATAGATATATCTATGTGGTTTTTATATTTGATGCCTTCTTATTTAAACCACATGGAATCAATCTATGTGGTTTTATTTATTTTAGGAAGGAGATTAGAACATGAAAAACAGAGAGAACTTTACAAGTAGAGCAGGATTTGTGATATCTTGTATTGGCGCAGCAGTAGGACTTGGAAATATATGGATGTTTCCTTACAGGTTAGGTCAAAATGGGGGAGCTGTATTTTTAATACCATACTTTATTTTTGTACTTATACTAGGATCAACGGGGTTAATTACAGAGTTTGCCTTTGGAAGAGGTGCTGAGGGAGGAGCTTTAACAGGAATTAAAAAAGGATTTAAGAATAAAGGTTTAAAGGGAGGAACTCTCTTTGGATTTATACCAGCCATAGGACTTGCAGGAGTGTTTATGTTTTATAATGTGGTAGTAGGTTGGATAATTAAGTATTTAGGACTTAGCCTTAGTGGAAATATAAAAAATATTGATATACCTAAGTACTTTGAAAGTTTTGCAGGAAGCACCCAAACTATACCATGGAATTTACTAGCCATAGTACTAGCCTTGGTAATTGTATGTATGGGTATATCTAAGGGAATTGAAAAAATAAATAAAATTATAATGCCTATGCTTTTTGGAATTTTTATATTGTTAGCTATTAGATCATTAACTTTACCTGGAGCTATAGATGGGGTGAAGTACCTATTAACACCACAATGGTCATACCTATTTAAAATAAATACATGGGTAATGGCACTTGGTCAAGCCTTCTTCACAGTATCTTTAAATGGATGCGGAATGGTGGTATATGGTAGTTACATAGAGAAGGATTTAGACATTCCAAGGTCTGCAGTGAGTACTGCTGTACTTGATACCATTGCGGCATTATTAGCATCCTTTGTTATTATGCCAGCAGTATTTTCCTTTGGCTTAGATCCAGCAGCAGGTCCACCTCTATTATTTATAACAATACCAACTATATTTAAAGCTATCCCTGGTGGACAAATACTTATGATACTATTCTTTTTAAGTGTATTATTTGCAGCAATTAGTTCTTCAATAAATATGCTAGAAGGGCCAGTAGAATCTTTTATGGCAGAAACAAAATTAAGCAGAAAAACCGCTACTATTTTAATAGCTGTAGTGTCATTTGTATTATCAATACCTTTAAATTTAAATATGAATTTGTTTAGTAATTTTGCAGATGTAATTACTATAGTAATTTCACCATTAGCAGCACTACTAGTATTTATTGTATTTTACTTTATGTACAACAAAGAACAGGTGTTAGAAGAAATAAATAGAGGCGCTAAGAGAAAGTTAGGAAATAAATTTTTTATGTTTTCAAAATATGGGTTTACTCTTATAACAGTATTGGTAATAATACTAGGAATAATTTATGGTGGGATATAAGTCTGTTTATACTAATTTTAGATGTGGATTTTCCTATTTTAAAGAGGGTAATAACTATATATTCTAAATAGTAAATTCTCTGAAACCCGCATGAACAGAAGAACTAGTTAACTATTTTCATAGTTAACTAGTTTTATATATTAATATTTATATAGTTTTATAGGTTTATAGGTAAATATTTAAATAGTTTTATTCATATACTTTTATGAAATGCTAAAGAATTTTTTTATTTCATCAATTCTTTCTAAAGCTATATTATATCCGTGGTTATAGGCGTGTTTAATTTTATTAAGATCTTTTTCAAAGCTATCAATACCATCTTCTGAAGTAGGTCTTAAAATTATAGCTTTGCCATCTCTTTCAAGTTGTTCGCAATACTTAACTCTATCATTGTAAAGCTCATGACGTGTAAGAAGAGGCTTTACTAAATTAGGATATTTCTTTTTTAAAACTTTAGCAGCAAAAATATTGCCTTTACCTAATTCTTTAATATACCCCTTAGGTCTAGTTAGAATAATTAGATGCTTTTCATTTCCATCTTCCATGGCTTTTAATACAGGAATAGGATCACAGATGCCTCCATCAAAATATTCATTATCATTAATTATAGCTGGAGGAAAGAAAAGAGGTATAGCACAACTAGCTCTTAACATATTGCATTTTTCATCTAAATCTTTACCATTTAAATATTCGGTAACTCCAGTTTTAGCATTAGTCACACCAACTAAAATTTTACCTTCATAGCTTTTAAAGGTATCCATATCAAAGGGATAAATCTTATTAGGTAACTCATCAAAAGCAAAATCTAAACCAAATAAGCTTTTACATTTAAAAAAGTTTCTAAAGCCTATATATCTTTTATCATGTCTATGGTTAATTAGAATGTCATAATTTCTTTTCTTTTGTTTTGATATATATGAAAAGCCATTGGTAATACCTGCTGAAACACCAATGCAATAAGGAAACATAATATCATTATCTAAAAGAGCATCCATTATACCAGCGCTAAAAATAGGTCTAAAGGTTCCACCTTCAAGAATTAAACTAATCATGATGTCAACTCCTTAAAATTAAATTTGTTAGATTGTTTTCTTACATAATTAAATTTAGATATTATTTTAATTACGATTCTTTAGAATAAACTCCATATTTTATTATACCTATATATCCATAGAAAGTTAAGATATATTAATTTGAAAATAAGCTATGATATAATTATATCTATAAATTACTATTAGGTATTGTAGTATAAGTTAAAGATAAAAAACAAAGGAGGACTATATATGTATTTAGTAAGTTCATGTTTAGCAGGAATTAATTGTAGATATAATGGAAGTAATAGTGAGAATAAATATGTAGCCGAATTAGTAAAAGCAGGGAAAGCTATAGCGATATGTCCAGAACAATTAGCTGGTTTGCCTACTCCAAGGGCTTGTTGTGAGATTTTTATAGATGAAAATTCTAATAAAAGAGTAATTAGTAAGGATGGTAAAGATTTAACCGAAAGTTTTTTAAAGGGAGCAGAGAAAACTTTAGGAATTATTAAAGCTGCTGGTATAAAGAAGACAATACTACAGTCTAGAAGTCCTTCATGTGGGTACGGTATGGTATATGATGGGAAATTTTCTGGAAAGTTAATAGAAGGTAATGGAGTGGTAGCAGAATTATTAATGAAAAATGGAATTGAAGTCTATACAGAGAATGACCTAGATAAATTGAATTTAAATAACTAATATTTAAGCTGGGGTGATTAACATGGAATATATATCTGCAAAAAAATTAATATCTCAATATATACCTAATAATTCATGGTTTGATATCAATTATAATATGAATATCTATAAAGGATGTTGCCATGGATGTATTTATTGTGACTCCAGAAGTGAATGTTATCAAATAGAAGACTTTGATAGAGTTAGAGCAAAAGAAAAAGCTGTAGAAGCTATAGGAAAAGAACTTAAAGGGAAAAGGAAAAAGGGTGTAATAGGAACAGGAGCTATGAGTGATCCATATAATCCCTTTGAAAAACAAAATGAGCTAACAAGGGAAGCTTTGAAGGAGATTAATAGAAATAACTTTGGAGTTTCCATTGCCACAAAGAGTCCTTTAATTACAAGAGATATTGATATATTAAAGGAGATTTCAAGGCATTCTCCTGTGTTAATAAAAATAACTGTAACTACCTTTGATGATGATTTATGTAAAAGGGTAGAACCTAATGTAGCACCTAGCAGCGAAAGATTTAAGGCTATAAAACAGCTTAGTGATAGTGGGATATATACAGGAATATTGCTTATGCCAATTCTTCCTTTTATTAATGATTCAGAAGATAATATAAGAAATATAGTTAGAGAAGCTCATAATTCAGGAGCTAAATTTATATTTGCCTATGGAATGGGGCTCACCCTTAGAGGGAATCAAAGGGCCTATTACTATGAACAATTAAGTAGACTATTTCAAAGGGAGAACTTAGTTAGAAAATATATTCATACCTATGGTGATAGATATGAATGTGAATCTTCTAATGCAAAGAAGCTTTGGAAGACTTTCACTGAGGAATGTGATAAATATGGAATTATATACAAAATGAAAGATATAATTAAAGGTTATAGAAAGAATTATGAAGAAGAGCAGTTGAGCTTATTTTAAGACTATTAAGATAAAATATTAGATTTACCTTACTTAACCTATATTTCAATATATGGTAAAATGTATATAGTATTTAATCAAAAGGGGGAAAAGTTTTGCCTTATATATGTTAAGACAAAATCTATATAATTAAAATGAAGGATATTAAATCAATAGTCTATTGGATAATAGGATTTTTACTTGCGGATGGCTTTAGGTATCTACTTAGGGATGTAGATATTCCAGAGATTTTTAAATGGGCATTAGGAATAGTTATAATTCTTGAAGGCTATATTCTTATAAATAAATTATTTAAAAAAGATATAACCAAAGAAGAAGTATAAGTTAAAGGGATAAATTTATTTTAAGGGGATGAAGGTATGCATTTTGATGAGGAGTCCCAAAAATGGGATACAAAATATAGGGTTCAAAGAGCAAAGAAAATTAGTACTGAAATAGAAAACTATTTGGATAAAGAGAACAATTTAAAAGCCTTAGAATTTGGATGTGGTACAGGGCTTATATCAGAAAATTTAACTCATAGATTTTCTGATATATTGATGATGGATTTATCTGAAGGAATGATAGAACAGTTAAAATTAAAAATAGAAAAAAACGAAATAAAAAATATGAAAACTTGGTGTGGAGATTTATTTCAATTTAACGATAATGAAAAATTTGATGTGATTTATACATCCATGGTTTTTCACCATATAGAAGATCTACCAAAGGTAATAAAGAAGCTATATGATTTGCTAAATAAAGAGGGCAAATTAATAGTTGTAGATCTATGTCCTGATAATGGTGGTTTTCATGATGAAGTACAGGATTTTAGTGGACATAATGGATTTAAGCTTACAGAAATGGAACGCTTAATAGAAGAAGCTGGGCTTGAAGTCATAGGTTCAAAAATATTTTATTCAGGAATGAAGAAAAGTGAAGGTAAGGAGCAACCATATCAGTTATTTAGTATGTGTGGTATAAGAAAGTAAATATATGTTACGAAGTTTTCTCAATTATAGATTGGATTTTAGAGTATATGCAATATTTCTTTTCTGTTGAAACTACATTATTATTTATTGACTTAATTTCAAATATTTGCTATAGTAATTTTATCAAATATAGGAGGTACAACAATGAAATTGTGTAATTGCTAATTAATTTTCATAATTGAAAATTGATGAAAGAAAGAATAAAATGCCTAATCATTAGGTTTTTTTGTGTACTTCTTTTAAATTAGCAATTAAAAGACATACCTCTTATAGAACTAAAATTGTATTTATGTTTTATATAGACGTTAAGTTTATTAGGATAGGGGCTATAGTAATTGGAGATTGTATATATTTATTTTTATTGCATTAAATATATAGTTCGTATAAGATAAACTTATTTAAGTATAAAATTGATTACAGATTTTTAGGCTACAAGAAAGCAGTGCTTTTTTGTAGCCTTTTGTTTTATATTTAATAAATCGATGGTTAGGCCTCAAAACTTATTTTAAGGAGGTCCTATCAATGGATACAACATTGAAGCTTGCACATGAAGAAGATGTAATTTGTGCAGTGAAGTTAGTTTATGAACATGAAATCAAAAATATGTTAACTTCAAATATATTTGGTTTAAATAAAGCATTAGCCTTTATTAATTTTGCTTGCATTAATGATACTGATAATGTAATCACAATAGGTTCACATTTAGAGATTACCACATTACTAATATCATATATCTATACACCACAAAAATTAGTGACACAAACTTCAGATACAAGTTGCTGCATTAATAATAGATTATTGAAAAATATCAATGAACTTTTATCAGGTTATAAATATACAGAAATTATTAGCTCTAATTTGCATAAAGGACTTATAGAATATGAGAAGGAATCTTTTGACGTAGCAATTTTGGGTTTTGCTAATTTAATTAATATCTCAGAAGAAGTACAGATAAACAGGTTTAGTCTTGAAACTGGAATAGAATATGAGATGTTTGAAAGGTTATTAGCAAAGTACAGTAAGTTGTTAAAAAAAGATGGAAGATTAGTAGTACTGACAAAACCAGGATGGATATTAAAGTTATGGAGTTTAATTCATGACCTTGGTTTACAATTAGAATATAATAGCTATAGTCTATATGTTGATAGTAATAGGCATCCTAATGGATTTATTTGGTTAAGGTTCATTAAAGGAGATGTAAATGTTAATTTGGAATTGCATAAGAGGAATATAATATCTTTAATGAATGATAACAACATTGATAGACTGTATGCTCATAGGAATAATTTAATATTTCCATATGTGGAGCTCTCCTATAGCAATTCTGAAGCCTATGTTAAATTAAATCAGAATTTAGAGTATATGCAATATTTCTTTTCCGTTGAAACTACAGCAAATCTAGCGGAATTGTGTGAAGGATATACAGCATGTCTAGTTACTCCATCTGTAGCACAGTATGCATATAAGACAAATAAAAACATAGTTCTTTTTGAACGAGATAATAGATTTAGAGAAAATGGAGGTCTAAAGTTTGTAAAATATGATTTAAATATTGGTTTAACAAAATTTTTACAGAATAAATATTTAAAAAAATTTGATAGAGTTATATGTGATCCTCCATTCGATATCAAATTGGATGTTTTAGCAAATGATATTATTGAATTGTTAAAGCAAGATAGAAAAAGTGTTGTTTATATAATATTTCCTAATAACAGAAAGATTAGTTTAATTAATGTTATGAAGGCTAGAGGGCTATTATTAGAAGAGGAAACTCAAAAAATAAGTATAGAGTATGCTAGGCCACCTAAGATAGTTAGGGTTAATGGGAAAGATGCCATTCAATTATATAAGTTTATTTATGTAATTTAAAACATTTTTATGGAAGATGGAGCAGTTAAAGTTAAAAATAGATAAGAATAAATGTCTATTAATAATTATCAGTAAATTTAATTATTTATATTATTGACCACTTGGTTTGTTTTTGATAAGATATAATAGACCACATGGTCAATATTTATATTTGGAGGATATTATGAATCAAAAAGAGAAAAGTCAGATAAGTAAAGATAAAATATTAAATGCTGCCATAGCGGAGTTTGGAACAAAGACATATGAAAATGCTTCGCTGAACAATATATGCAACGATAACAAAATTTCAAAGGGACTTATCTATCACTATTTTAAAAATAAAGATGAGTTATTTTTAAAATGTGTTAAGGTTTGTTTTGATGAGCTTGTAGATTATCTTAGCAAAGAAGAATTTGACCAATTGGATTTTCAGAAGTACATGCAAAATTATTTTGACTTAAGGTATCGTTTTTTTAAAGAGAATATTTATTACAGTCATATATTTTTTCACGCAATTTTACAACCACCTGTACATTTGAAAGAACAGATCAAAGATTTAAGAGCTGATTTTGACACACTTAATATAAGTCACTATCGTATGGCGTTAAGTAATGTAACACTACGAGATAATATTACAGAAGAAGAAGCAATGGAATACTTCCTTGTTTTTCAAGAAATGTTCAATGGTTATTTTCAAAGTAAAGCTTATGAAAATCTGGACTTTAATTCACTAATAGAAATGCACGAACTGAAACTGTCAAAGATACTGAATATTATGCTTTATGGTATTTCAAAGGAGGAGTAGAAACAATGATATTATTAATTTTAAGGCTTTTAGTGGCAATTGCAATTGCTTTTATTGTAGGTAAGCTTGTTTCAAAGATAAAGTTGCCTGCTATTCTAGGATGGTTACTTACAGGTATGATACTTGGACCACATGCATTTGGAGTTGTAAATGATGCAGTTTTAAATGCTCATTGGTATGAACCGATTATGCATATTTTAGAATGTGTAGTGGGACTTTTAATAGGCACGGAGCTTGTTTGGAAGAAAATTAAAAAATCGGGCAAGCAAATTATCATAACAACATTAACTCAATCATTAGGAACATTTTTTGTTGTTAGCTTGGTATTTGGGGTTGTATTTTATTTTGTAGGATTTCCTATTTATCTTGCATTTATATTTGGAGGTATTGCTCTTGCAACTGCACCAGCACCAGCACTTTCTATTGTACGTGAGTTTAAAACAGACGGACCTGTAACTAAAACATTAATTCCTATGGCAGCCCTTGATGATATGATAGGAGTAATTGTGTTTTTTTCAACTATATCTATTATCTCTGCCAATCTATCTGAGCAAAAACTACCGGCTTATATGATATTACTTGTAGTTTTATTACCAATTATTATTGGGGTTGTTACAGGACTTCTTGCAGGAGTTGTATTGAAAAGAGAACGTTCACCAAAAGTAACAGTATTGATGCTGAGTGCAACCATACTAATATCAGCAGGTGTTGGTTTTATATTTAATGATTTAGTTTTACCAAAGCCTGTACTTAACTTTATGCTTATTGGTATGGCTTTCTCAGCAACATTTTCTAATATGATTTCAGAAGAACGTCTAGAGCGGATTATGAACTCATTTTATCCTATTCTTGGTATTTCTATGATTGTAGTTATCTTAAATCTGGGAACACCACTTGACTATCATCTGATTTTAGGTGCCGGACTATTTACTGCAATTTATATCATCTCAAGAGCTGTAGGAAAATGTGGTGGAGCATTCATTGGAGCTGCTATAACAGATTCACCAGAAACTGTGAAAAAATATTTAGGACTCACATTGCTTCCTCATTCAGGTGTATCTCTCGTATTTACAGGTATAGCGGTTTCTGTTCTATCAGGACCAGCACCAGAATACGCTAAGGTCATCCAAGGAACAATTGCGGCGGCAGCGGTTATTAACGAGGTTATCGCAGTTATAGCATCTAAAAAGGCTTTTGAGTGGGCAGGAGAATTTAATAAAAAAGAGGAAATTAGCAATGAATGAGATAATATATAGAGAAATCAAAAAAGATCATTATGAAACCATTAAATAAATCAAGCCACTTAATATGAAGAAATTCAAATTGAGTGGTTTTTGTAATAGAGATTTTAATTATTATAACAATATTAGATTGTTATAATATATCTACTAGTAAAAAGTAATTTATATAAATAAAGTTTTAGGGGAAGTTGCATTTATAACTGAAACATAAAAGAATATTGTGGTAAAATAAATCTAATGATATTGTACAATAAAGGGGAAGTTTATAGTGAAAAAAACCATAGGAATTTTTGCTCATGTTGATGCAGGTAAAACTACATTTTCTGAGCAATTACTTTATCATACAAAGAGTATAAAAACTAGAGGAAGAGTTGATCACAAAGAAGCTTTTCTAGATAGTCATAATATAGAAAGAGAAAGAGGTATTACAGTTTTTTCTGATATTGGAATTTTTAAATATGAAGATTCAGATTATTATTTAATAGATACTCCAGGACATATAGATTTTTCGCCAGAGATGGAGAGAGCTATGGGGGTTCTAGATTATGCTATCCTTTTAATAAGTGCAGTAGAGGGAGTGCAAGGTCACACAGAGACAGTATGGCAGCTACTAAGAAAAAATAATATACCTACTTTTATATTTATAAATAAAACAGATAGAGAAGGTGCTGACTTACAAAAGGTTATCCATGAGATAAGAAATAACTTAAGTAGTGAAATTTGTTTAGTTGAAGAAGATTTATATAATTTAAGTAATGAAAATATAGAATTTATAGCTGAAAGAAATGAGGAATTACTGGAAACCTATCTAGATAAAGGCTATAACAACTACTTATGGGTAGATAAATTAAAGGAGCTTATTAAGTCAGAAAAAATATTTATAGTTTTAAAAGGGTCAGCTTTATTAGATGAAGGTGTAAAAGAGTTTTTAGAGATCTTTAATAGTCTTAGTTATACTAACTATGAAGAGATAAAAGATAATAAATGCTTCAAAGGTAGAGTATTCAAGATTAAATATGATGAAAAAGGTAATAGAATTACCTTTATAAAAGCATTACAGGGTGAGTTAAAGGTAAAGGATGAAATTATATATAGTACAAATGGAGAAGAGATAAGAGAAAAAATAAATGAAATTAGAAGTTATAATGGAAATAAATATGAGAGTAAAGATAAAATTGTTTCAGGTGAAATTTTTGGAATTATAGGCATAAGCTCTTTAAGAGCTGGTATGGGCATAGGAGTTTTAGATTTAAATGAGTTTTTTATGATTCCAACCTTAAGAGCAAAGGTAGAGTTTGATAAAAGTATAAACCCTAGAGAAGTGTTAGGATGCTTTAAAATTTTAGAAAGTGAAGAAAATAGTCTGAATGTAGTGTGGAGCGAGGAGTTACAAGAGCTTCATATTAGTATAATGGGAAAAATACAACTAGAAGTCTTAAAGGAAATATTAAAAGATAGATTTAACTTATTAGTGGATTTTGGAACCCCAGAAATATTATATAAGGAAACCATGGAAGGGGAAGTGGACGGCTTTGGACATTTTGAGCCTCTTCGTCACTATGCAGAGGTTTATTTAAAGTTAAAAGAAGGGACTAGAGGATCAGGGATTACTTTTAAAAATAAATGCCACAGTGATTTTTTAACTACAGGAAATCAAAATCTTATAAGAACTCACATATTTGAAAGAGATCACAAGGGAATACTTACAGGAAGTACAATTACAGATATAGAAATAACCCTTATGAATGGAAGAGCACATTTAAAGCATACTGAAGGTGGAGATTTTAGAGAAGCAACTAAAAGAGCCCTTAGACAAGGATTAGAAAGTGCTAAAAATCTATTACTAGAGCCCTATTACAAATTTAAAATAGATGTAGAGATAAACTTAATGGGTAGAGTTATCAGTGATATTCAAAAAATGAGTGGTAGCTTTAATGAGCCTAAAAGTTATGGAGAAAGAGTTATAATTGAAGGAAGAGGTCCTGTAGCTACCTTTATGAATTATGCTTTGGACTTTCAAGCATTCACAAAGGGGAAGGGCAGCTTAAGTCTAGTATTTCATGGGTATGATATATGTCATAATCCAGAAGAGGTTATAGAAGCTAAAAGCTATAACAAGGATGTAGATCCTGAATACACATCATCTTCAATTTTTTGTGCTAAGGGTGTAGGGTATGCAGTACCTTGGTATGAAGTTAAGGAACATATTCATTGTCTTAAATAAATATTGTTAGAAATTTAATATATTAGGAGTGATTAATTATGGAAAAAGAAATTAATGTAGTTGTGTTAATGCCTATGGACGATAGCCATAAAATTGATTTAATGTCAGTGGCGCCTGGATCTAATTTTATATTTACTTCAGCTAAAGAGATAAATAGGGAGACTCTTCAAGATGCTCACATAATTATAGGTAATCCTCCATTAGATATGGTTAAAGGATGCAAAAACTTAAAGTGGTTACAACTTGATAGTGCAGGAGCTGATTTATTTGTAAAAGAAGGGGTGCTTCCAAGGGGAGTAAAACTAACTAATTCAACTGGAGCCTATGGACTCGCTATATCAGAACATATGATAGGTGTTCTACTTTCTATATATAAAAAGTTATACCTTTATAGGGATAATCAAAATAATAGTCTTTGGAAGAATGAGGGTGAAGTTAAATCTATTTATGGATGTACTGCTTTAGTTATTGGACTTGGTGATATTGGAGGAGACTTTGCCAAGAGAATAAAAGCTCTAGGGGGATATACTATAGGAGTAAGAAGAAGTGATACTAATAAACCTGAATATTTAGATGAATTATATCTTATGGATAAGATTGATGAGTTATTACCTAAAGCAGATGTGGTAGCATTAAGTTTACCAGAAACTAAGGAAACCTATAAATTATTCTCTAAAGATAAAATTTCTAAGATGAAAAAGGATTCTGTACTTATAAATGTAGGTAGAGGTACAGCTATAGATACTGAAGCACTTTGTGATGCTTTAGAAAGTGGGAAACTTTTAGGAGCAGCTTTAGATGTGACAGACCCTGAGCCACTGCCAAAGGATCATAGGATTTGGGGAATAAAAAATGCAATAATTACACCTCATGTTTCTGGAAATTATAATCTAAAGGAAACCCACCATCGTATAGTTAAAATTGCTGTTAATAATTTAGAACGCTTTATAAAGGGAGAGGAACTCAGGAATGTAGTTAACTTATCTACAGGATATAGAGATTTAAAGACAAAGTAATATTTAAATTAAGGCTAAAGTTAGAACTTTAGTTATACATTGGTTAAAGGAGAGAGATACAATGGAGAAGCTTTATTATAAAGATCAATATATTAAAGAATTTGTAGCTGAATTAGAGAAGGTAGAAGAGAAAGATGGGAAGTTTCATGTGGTTTTAGATAAAACAGCTTTTTTCCCAGGAGGTGGAGGTCAATTTTGTGATCTAGGATTTATAGAAAATGAACCAGTAATAGATGTTTACGAAGAAGAAGGTATTATATATCATGTTCTTAATAAAAAGCCTATAAAGCTTCATAAATTAAAGTGCTCTATAGATTGGGAAAGAAGAAGGGATGGCATGGATCAACACCTTGGACAGCACGTTTTATCAGGGTGTTTTTATAAAATATTTAATGCAAATACAGTGGGCTTTCATATGGGAAGAGAAATATGTACTGTAGATATAGAGGGAATATTAGAAGAAGAAAAGATAAGAGAAGCTGAAAATGCTGCAAATCTAATTATAGGAGATGATCTCCAAGTAGAATTTTTAGTGCCAGATAAAAAAGAGTTAAAGAAGATGGGATTAAGAAGAGCATTACCTAATACTAATGAAGAAATAAGAGTTGTTAAGATTTCAGATTTAGATATTAATGCATGTTGTGGAGTACATCCAAAGTCAACCTTAGAACTAAGAATGATTAAGGTAAGAAGATGGGAAAAACATAAAGGAGCAACGAGAATAGAATATGTAGCAGGGAAAAGAGCAATAGAAGATTCCTTTAGAAAAGATAAATTTACTACAAGGGTATGTAGATATTTAAATGCCAGTGAAGATGAGGCTATAAATGGCATAAAAAATATGAACGAAAATCTTAAAGCTGCTCTAGATAAAAATAAAAAGCTAAGTGAAGAAGTGGCTGCTTATGAAGTAAAGGACATGGTTGAAAAAGGGGAGAAAGTAGAAAATATAACTATAGTTAAAAAAGTTTATGATAATGAAGATATTAAATATGTAAATAAGGTAACTTCAAAGATTATTGAAAATAACAATACTATAGCATTAATGGCAATTAAAAATGGAGAAAGAGCAAACCTTATCTTTGCAGCATCAAAGGATTTTAAAGGAATATCTATGAATGAACTATTAAAAGATGCAATAACTTTAATTGATGGTAAAGGTGGCGGAAGTAGTCATCAAGCTCAAGGTGGTGGAAAGAATAATAATAATTTAGATGGAACTCTAGATTATGCTATAAATAAAATAAAAGGTAAATGATGAAAAATTATTAAGTTAAAGGTTAGGTTATTAAATTTAAATAAAACCTAACTTTTTATTTATTTAAAATTTAATAATGCTTGAACATTTGTTATATCTGTTATATATTATATATAACAGATATAACAAATAAGGTGGTATGTAAAATGTTAAAGATAAATAATTTTTCAAAGTCTTATAGTGGTAGTAAAAAAGCTGTAGATAGTATATCTCTTGAAGTGAAACCAGGAGATATATTTGGATTTATTGGTCATAATGGTGCTGGAAAAACTACTACCATTAAAGCTGCAGTAGGAATTTTAGATTTTGAAGAAGGAGAAATTTTAATAAATGGTAATTCTATAAAGACTAGTCCAATAGAGTGTAAGAAGGATATAGCGTATATTCCGGATAACCCGGATTTATATGATTCCTTAACAGGTATACAATATTTGAATTTCATAGGAGATATTTTTAAGGTATCAAAGGAAGAAAGAGAAGCACTTATAAAAAGGTATAGTGAAGCCTTTGAACTTACAAAATCTTTAGGAGATTTAATTTCATCCTACTCTCATGGTATGAAGCAAAAACTAGCTCTTATATCAGCACTTATTCATAAGCCTAAATTATTAATTTTAGATGAACCCTTTGTTGGATTGGATCCTAAAGCAGCACATATTTTAAAAGGATTCATGAGGGAATTATGTAATGAAGGAGGAGCTATATTTTTCTCTACTCACGTACTAGAAGTTGCTGAAAAATTATGTGATAAGATAGCTATCATTAAAGGTGGAAAGATAGTAGCTTCAGGAGACACCAATAAAGTTAAAGGTGATGGTAGTCTAGAAGAAATATTTATGGAGTTGATTGACAATGAGTAATTTAAAAGTTCTATTAAAAAATAGCATTATGAATACTTGGGGAATAAATAAATTCCTAAAGGAAGAATCAAAGAGTGAAAAAGTAAAAAACATATCCATATTTTTAGCAATACTACTAGGCATATTTTCTATAGGTATGTTAATTGTAATGTATTCCTTGGCTATAGTAGAGCAATTAGGACAGTATGGATATTTAAGCCTTATTTTGATGAGTGCAATGATTCTTAGTACTATGTTTTCATTTTTTACATCTGTATACAAGGCTCAGGGTGTTCTTTTTTCTTCAAGGGATTTTGAAACCTTAATGAGTTTACCAATAAAACCAGGTATCATCTTAGCTAGTAAGATGATTGAATTATTATTATTGAATTATTTATTTGTAGCATTAGTAACAATTCCACCAGCTATAGTTTATTTTATGAAATCTGGTACAAGTATTATATTTTTTATTTATTTATTAATAGGAATAATTTTTATTCCACTTATACCTATAGTTATGGCAGCTATTATAGCCTTTGCTCTTAGCTATGTATCTTCCAGAATGAAACGTAAAACTTTAATTTTAAATATAGGAACCTTGATAGTTGTAGTTATAGTAGTGATAGGTTCATTTAAAATGGATAAGATTATAAATATAGTTATAGAGAACAGTACATCTATAATCCAAGGGATAAAAACTATTTATCCACCTTCTTATTACTTTACGGATGCTTTAGCTAATTTAAGCTTATTATCTATGACTAAATTTATTTTATGGTCTATAATTCCTTTTATAATATTTTTAATAATCTTTGCTAGAAGCTTTAAGTCAATAAATTTAAGACTAGGAGAAACCTTTAAAAGATCTAATTATAAATTAATGTCTTTAAAAACTAATACTTTAAGGGTAGCGTTAATAAAGAAAGAATTAAAAAGATATTTTTCATCTTCTGTATATGTTACAAACACAATAATAGGTATAGTTTTAGTAACGGTAGCTGCTGTATCATCTGTAGTTATGGGAGGAGATTTTCTCATAGATCAGATGGCACAATCTAGTGATTCAGACCTTCAGGTACTAGCACCACTATTAAAACAGGTAATGCAATTTGCACCACTTATAATATTATCCTTTGGTATAGGATTAACTTGCACTACAGGTTCCGCTATATCAATTGAAGGAAGAAATTTGTGGATTTTAAAATCATCTCCATTAGAAGTTAAAGACATATTTATTGGTAAGATAGGAGTTAATATTCTTTTACTAATACCAGCTATAATAGTTGATTCAATTATGTTTGCCATAGCCTTTAAGTTAACCCTAATAAATTTTATGTGGACTATATTAATTCCTACACTATTAGCTATTTTAGTATCAGTTGGGGGCCTTTTGATTAACTTATTTTTCCCTAAGTTAGACTGGACTTCAGAAGTACAGGTTGTAAAGCAAAGTTTAAGTTCTATGATAAGTATTCTTATGGGAGGAGTACTTGTAGTTGTAGTGATTTTTATAACTATTGGAATTAACAAGGTATTTGCGATTACAAATATAAATTTATATCTAGGGGTTATAGCATTATTACTATTACTTTTGATATTATTAGTATGTACATTATTGAAAACTAAGGGAGAAAAGTTGTTTAATAAACTAAGGAGTTAAATAGGAGATGAGATTTTGATTTTAAAAATAGACTTTGACTCAGATATACCTATATATGTCCAGATAAAGAATCAGGTAGTTGAAGGTATAGCAAGAGGGGAACTAGAAGAAGGAGAAGAACTTCCATCAGTTAGAGGGTTAGCAGATGATATTGGAGTGAATATGCATACAGTTAATAAAGCATATTCACTTTTAAAGGATGATGGATATATTAAAATAGATAGAAGAAAAGGAGCTTTTGTTTCTCTTAGCTTAAAAGGCTCTAATGAGGTGTTTAGGGAAAGTTTAAATTACGAATTAGAGTATTATATGGCTGAATGCTTTAATAGAGGCATAAGTAAAGAAGATATAAAGATCTATATTGACACTATTTTTAGTGGATTTAAGAAGGAGGATAGCTAATATGGATAAGTGGTTATTCTTAGTATTTATGAATTTTATGTTATTATTTATATTTTTAACTAGTTTTTTTGTGAACAAAACATCTAATAGTGGCATTTTCTTTGGAGTGAGATTTCCTAAGGAATATCAAGAAGAAAAGGAGCTAAAAGATATAGAAAAATCTTATAGAATAGTTATTTCAATCATATTTTTTATTATGCTTTTAGGAGTAAATATTTTATTCTTTAATCTTGATAACTATAGTGAAAACACTTTAGGATTTATAATGGCAATACTTATTATAGGTAGTTTAATAATAAGCTTCATAGTATATATTCCATATTATAAAAAGGTTAAAACCTTAAAAAAGCATAGAGACTGGACTTATACTAAAAGAAATGTAGTAGTGGTAGAGACTACTCTAAGAAAGCCTAAAAAGGATGAAAAGATAAAACCTATAGACTCAAAATGGTTTTTATTATTATTTATCTTTCCTTTAATAAGTATTTTAGTAACTATGTATAGATATGATGCATTACCTAAGGTGATGGAGATTCCTTATACTAGCTTTGGGGTGTTTAAAAAGGAGACTTTAAGAGGTCATTTTATAATATATCAATTTCCAATTGTTCAAGTTTTTTTAACAGCATTATTATATGGAATAAACAAAGTGATTATTAATTCTAAGGTGGATTTAAATAGTGGAAGTATTGAGAAGGCCATTATTCGAAAGAGGAAGTTTAAAAAAATAGGGTCAATATTAATGATGGTAATGATACTACAAATGCTTATTATGTTTTCCTTAATTCAAGCATCTATATTATTTAACTTTGATCCTATGATAATTAACTATGTATTTATGGTAATTTTCATGATAACTATGATTATATTTATCATTATTTTTATCAAAATTGGTCAAGGTGGAAGAAATATCGAAACAAAAGATGAAAAAGATGAGTTATATAAAGATGATGATGATAAATGGATACTAGGAAGCATTTATTATAATAAAAATGATCCAGCTTGGATGGTAGAGAAAAGATTGGGTGTAGGTTGGACAGTAAACTTTGCTCATCCAAAGTCTTGGATAGCTGTGGGAGGACTTATAGTATTTATAATAAGTAATATAATTATGTCTATATTGCTTACTTGATTGTATTGTGTATAAAAATTAAATCAGAATTAAAGGAGTTACTAAAATCTTAGTTGATTTAGTAACTCTTTAATTTTTATATTTCTTAAGTATCATAACGTAAATATAGATTATCTATATCTTCTTTTTTCATAATCCCTTCCACTAAATAACCCATTATGATGACTCCAGGTACATCAATTACTAATCTAGATAGGGTAAAGGCATAACCTATAGCGGAAATTTCGAAGAGTAATGTAGAAATTTTAGTAACACACCAAGCATTCATAAAAATAATAATATTACTAAATTTAACTCCTTTTTTTAAAAGCACTGCAGTAAAAGGAAATGCAGCATACATGGGTCCAGCAGCTATAGAGCCAATAAGAATAGCAATTAAAACACCAGTAAATCCGGAGTTCTTCCCCATATATTTCATTAATGCTTCTTTTGGAACCCACACATCAATAAGGCCAAGAAGAATCATAATAGGTGGAAGTACAGATAACATCTGAATAAAGCTAGATTGAGCATTAATAAAGCTTTTAGTTCCTAAGTCCCAATTAAAGACGAATACTAAGATAAGTATTAATAAACTTAAAAGGAAAAAGGAATACCTTTTTAGAAAGTTAAGTAGTTTAATCAAAATAAAGTCACCACCTTTCCAATAAAGAAAGCTACTACAAAGGAAAAGACAAAGGCTATAAAATTTCTAAGAAAGGCAGCTTTTTTACCTATATATTTTGACTCTAAGCTATATGTCATGATACCAACCATGGTTAGAGTAGAAATTAAAGCTCCCACTTGTGGATAACCCGCTCCACTTTCAAGTAGTGTATTACCTAATGAAAAGGCTACAAAAGTTGGCATCATAGTTATGGAACCAGTAATAGAAGAAATAATAACTCCTAAAAATCCAGAATTAGAACCCAATAATTTTGATATGGTAGCTGAATCTACTATAGCAAGGAGAATTCCTACAGTGATAATGATACCTAAAAATTGAGGCATTATGTTTTCAAAGGATTTAAGGGAAATTTTTAGAGCCTTAATAGTTTTCTTCTTATCTTTAATTAAAGAAATAAGAAGTAGCACTAAAGCTAAAGTGTATAGAATAACACCTGTCATAACATCACTTCCAATAACTCTATAAAATCATATTATGCTCATAAATTTGTGAGGTTACATAATTATAGTATAATAAGTATTATCAAGGGTATGAAAAGAGAAGAGTGATGAATAATATAGATTATACTAATGAAGGAAGAAAAGATTATGCAAATATTTACAATAGGACATTCTAATTATACTGTAGAGAAGTTAATTCACATGCTAAGACATTATAACATTGACTGTGTAGTAGATATTAGAGGAACTCCATATTCAAAGTATAATATTCAATTTGACAAGGAAACAATAAGGGAAACTTTAAAAAAGGAAGGCTTTATTTATATCTATATGGCTAAAGAGTTAGCTGCTAAGAGAGAAAATAAGATATCCTACTATGATGAAGGGTATTCAGATTTCGAGAAGGTAGTATATGAAGAAGATTTTATAAAAGGTATTCAAAGGCTAAAGGATGGCTGTGAAAAAGGATATAGAATAGCATTATTAGGTGCGATGCAAGATCCTATAAGATGTCATAGAAGCATCTTAGTGGGAAGGGCTTTAAGAGATCATGGATTCACTGTAGGACATATATTAGACGATTATTCTCTAGCGTCTCAGGAAGATTTGGAAAGAAATCTATTAGATAAATATTTTAGTGATAGAGATCAAATTACTATAGATAATATCCTTGGAACTGCACCTACAGAGAAAGAATTAATAGAAGAAGGATATCGATTGGCCAATAAAGAAATCGGATATCGGATTGAGCATTTAAAATAAAAGGATATCTATAAAATAATTCAAGTCCAAGCGTAAGTAATTTTTATTATTAATTACTTATACTTGGACTTATTATTATTGATGAATAATTTGGATGTATTCATTTGCCTATGCTTTGAGAATTTCACTTTCATCACAAGTAGTGTCATTTTTATCTACTATAAGATTATAGGCCAATCCTATAAGAACTAAAATACCTCCAATAACTTTTCCTGTAGATGCTTTACCTAAGGTGATATAGTCAATTACTATACCCATAAATAATTGCCCGATAAATATAAAGAGAGTTAGATAAAAAGAAGATATTCTCGGAGTCATGTAATTTGAAATAACTATGGTTATAACTCCTAGGAGTCCTCCTAAATATGCTAAGAAGGGTATTGTGCTAAAGCTACTAAAGGATGAAGGAAAGGTTTCTTTGCTGAATAGAAGAAATACTACTGAGAAAAACAGTCCAACTACATAGTTAAAAAAGGTTCCTTGAAATATACCGATTTTCTCTGCTAATTTAGAATTAATAGTTCTACCTATAACAATAGTTACACCAGCTAAAATAGAAATTATAATATATATCATTATTTATCCTTAATAAGGTTATAGATTAAATAACCTTATTAAAGTTCACCTCCTATCATTATTTAAAAATAGTCATAATTATGATACCTATAATCATAATTGATAAACCTATGAACTTCTTACCGTTAAATTTAATCTTTTTCATTCCAAGTAATCCATAGTTATCTATGATAATAGAAGAAATTGCTTGACCAAGTAATCCTAGAGAAATGCTTAAAGAAGCGCCAAGAGCCACAAAACTTATATTACTAAAAAGCACTGTAAATACTCCAACGGCTCCAGCACTGTACCATAAAATAGGAATACCCTTTTGAATTTTCAATTTTGACTTAGTAGCAAATAATACAGTAATAATAGTAATTAATCCTATTATGTGAATGAGTACACTGGAAGAATAATTACCAATAGTCCTTGATAAGGTTCCATTAAACACAAGCATTACTGAAATTAATGCACCTATAAATATAGAAATAAAAATATTCATGACAATCCCCCTTTTAGTTACATATTGAATTTATCATAAAGTAGTTGAGAAGTATTATGACATATGTCATAGTTGTATTAAGAAAGTATTTAAGATGAGAAATGATTTTTATAAATAATTTATATGATTGATATGATTTAGGAGAAAAATATGAAGAAAATAAATAACTCAGAACTTATGAACACATATATAAATAAATACAATATTAATGATATCTTTACCAGTGATATGAGAGAGTATATGGAATTATTTCACTTTAAGAGAAATGAATTTTTATGTAAGGAAGATGAGCCTATAGATTATTTATTCTTTTTTGTAGAAGGTAAGGCTAAAGTATATATTAGTTTAAAAAATGGTAAATCGCTTTTAATATGTTTTTATTATCCACTTATGGTACTAGGAGATTTAGAACTAATCAATTTTACAAAGGCAACTACAAATATGGAAGTTATAGAGGATGCTTATTGTATTGGGTTATCTTTTAAAAAGGTAAGAGAAAAGTTATTAAATGATGCTAAGTTTCTAAGATTTATATGCAGTTCCTTGGGAAATAAAATGGATACTTCATCTAGAAATGGATCAATCAATTTACTATATCCACTGGAAAACAGATTAGCAAGCTATATAATGGCAACAAGGGAAGAAGGAAATAGAGTTGTATTTAATGAAACATTAACAGAAATTGCTGAGTTGCTAGGAACTAGCTATAGACATCTATTAAGGACTATAAATAATTTAATAAATAGGGAAGTATTAAAAAAAGACAGTTACGGATATGAAATTATGAATGAAGAAATACTTAGAAGTTTAGCCGTGGATTTATATAAATAGGTAATAAAGATGGACATATAAGTATTTTAAATTATATAAAATTCTAAAAATTAAAAATATTTATAGAAATTTGTCATTTAATTATTTACAAATATGTATATTTGATGTATGCTTAATATATGTATTGATATTATAAATATATAAATCGAATTTGAAAGGAGTTGTTGTATTATGATGAACAGAGAAAGATTAATATTAGATGAAGTATATACAGCCACTCCAAATTTAAGATTTAAATGTTAGTTTCAGTGGATTAATATTAACAATTATATTCAGTTTAAAACCTTAGAAGTATAATAATATTATAATCCTAATTTTATAACTATATTTAATTTGAACTTATGCCTTGGAGTAGCTTAATCCAAGGTTTTTTTGTATGCAAAAATAAAGTTTTTTAACCAATAAGTTTATTATAAAAAAGCTAAATGGCATAAGTTCAACGTCTTATTAAATGAAAATAAATTAAAGTATAAAGTTAGAAAGAGGGATTATATAGTTGAGAGAAAATAATATAAATGAATATTCAATAGGAAGAGTGTATGCTCAGCATAGAAATTTATACAAGATAATAACTGAAAAGGGAGAAATATCAGCTACCCTATCGGGGAAGTTACAATATGAATTAATTAATAAAAAGGACTATCCAGTTGTAGGGGATTGGGTTAATTATGAAGAGCTTGGTTATGGAGAAGGAATAATACATCAGATTCAAGAAAGAAAAACTCTTATTTGTAGAAAGGTAGCAGGAGTTAAAAGTGAAGAACAGGCTTTAGCTGCAAATATAGATAAGATTTTTATAACAATGTCTTTAAATAATAATTTTAACCTAAGAAGGTTAGAACGATATATTAATATAGCATGGGATAGTGGTGCTACACCTGTTATCTTATTAACTAAATTGGATTTATGTGAGGATTTAGAAGATAAATTATTATCCTTAGATCAGGTGGCATTAGGTATAGATAAGATAAGTGTAAGTTCTTTAACTGGTGAAGGTGTAGAGGTAGTAAGAAATATTATAAAAAGCGATGATACTGTAGTTTTTATTGGGTCTTCAGGGGTTGGAAAATCTACTATAATAAATAAATTGTTAGAAAAGGAAGTACAAATTACTAAGGAAGTTGGTGAATATGACAAAGGAAGGCATACTACAACCCATAGAGAGTTGTTTGTGCTGCCAACAGGGGGAGCTATAATAGACACTCCAGGAATGAGAGAACTTCAGCTAAGTCAGGGAGACGTAGAAGCCACCTTTAAGGATATAGAGGATCTTGCATTGAAGTGTCACTTTTCAGATTGTAAGCATAAAAGTGAACCTAAATGTGCTGTTCAACAAGCCATTGAAAGAGGAGAATTATCTAAGGAGAGATTTATAAGTTATGAAAAAATAAAAAAAGAAATAGCTAATGAAGAAAAACGCAGAAGGGCTAAAGAGAGAATAAATGAAAGAAAAGCTAGAATAAGAAGATAGATGAAAATATGTATTTTGGAAGTTGATGAAATTTTCTAAGAGCATAAATAATTTTATTAATATATTCATAATAAAGAAATTAGCATTAATATATTTATTATTCTAAAATAACCATACATACCATGCACATTTGTAGAAATATGTATGGTTATTTTATATGTGAAATATGGTATAATTATTTTATTAAATTGGATTAATACGGAGAATATTTATATGAAAATAACTACAGATAAGAAATTTTACAGATTACTTTTTAGTATATCAGTACCTATAGCTATACAGAACTTAATTACTTTTGCAGTAAGTATGATAGATACCTTAATGGTAGGATCTTTAGGGGAAGTCCAATTATCATCAGTAGCTTTAGCAAATAATTTATTTTTTATTTTGATGATTCTACTTTTTGGACTAGCTAGTGGATCAAATATTATGATATCTCAATATTGGGGGAAGAAAGATGTAAATTCTATTCATAAGATACTTGCAATTATGTATAGAGTTTGTACTGTTATAATAATTATATTTATATCCATAGCAGCACTATTACCAACACAGTTTATGAGTATATTTTCTAATGATATGGCTGTTATACAAGGTGGGGCTAGCTATCTTAGAATAGTCTGCATAGGATACATATTCTATGGTTTAACAAACTGTACAATAATGATGCTTCGTTCTGTAAAAACAGTAAAAATTTCAATGTTAGTATATAGTGTGTCATTGTTGGTAAATGCTTTTTTTAACTGGGTATTTATTTTTGGAAAATTTGGATTCCCAGCCTTAGGCATAAGAGGAGCAGCTATTGCTACCGTTATGGCAAGAATCACAGAATTTATAATAGTTATAATATTTATGATTTATTTTGAGAAGAAGATAAAATTACGACCTAAGCATCTATTAAAGGTGGATAAGGTTATATTAAAGGATTATGTATCTACATGTACACCAGTATTATTTAATGAATTGCTTTGGTCTACAGGCTCCTCTATGATTTCAGTTATTGTAGCAAAAATGGGAACAAGTACAGTAGCAGCTAATAGTATAAATGGAGTTGCACAACAATTTGTAACAGTGTTTATATTTGGATTATCTAATGCTGCAGCTGTTATTATTGGTAATACCATAGGTGAAGGTAAAAAGAATAAAGCCATGGAATATGCCTTTACAATAGGTGTATTTAGTGTAATTACAGGGCTTATTGCCAGCGGAATAATATATGTTATTAAGCCTTTAATAGTAAACTTCTACAATGTTCCACAAAGTACAAAATTAATTGCTATGGAAATCATGAGTGTAACCTCTATTATTGTTATATTCCAAGCTTTAGGAAGTAATATGATGATGGGAGTTTTAAGAGGTGGAGGAGACGCAAGATTTGTATTATTAAATGATATTATATTTATGTGGTGTGTAGCTATTCCAGGAGGATTCATAGCAGTAGATATATTAGGGTTACCAATAGTAGCTGTATTTTTTATAATTAGGTGTGATGAGATAATAAAATCTTTGGTTAGTATAGTAAGAGTAAGTAGTGGGAAATGGGTAAGAGATGTTACTAGAGATTTTGCCATAGAAGAAGAGGAATAATTAATACCTTATAACATAATAAAAATAGGGGGTTATGAAATCTATGTACAAAGATTCAAAAGAAGATGTACTAAATAGACTTAGGGAAGATTCAGATTACATAGACCAATTTATAGAGTATGTTAACGAACAGCTAGTAAGTAACCTAGACAATGCTAAAAGTATATTAGATGAAGGTTTAAAAATATGTACTGAAAATGAAAATATCAAAGGAGTAGCTTGGTGTAGTGGAACTATAGGGTGGTATTTTAATTATTCAGGTACATATGAAAAGGGAGTACAGTGGCTATTAAAAGCTAATACATTATTTCAAAGCATAAGTGATGAAAAAGGGAAATTATATGTATCAAATGGTCTTATGAGTGCCTACTTTCAATTAGGATTATGTGAATTGAGTACAAAATGGGGAAAGATTGCTTTGAAAATAGCAAAAGAAATAAAAAATGATAAGTTTTTTTTTATAATATTAAATAATATTTGTGTTAATTATTTAAATTTGGAAAAATATAATGAAGCTAAAAAAATTATAGATTCATTGCAAGACATACCTTATGGTTATAATGATAATATGAAATCAAATATGTATCAAGTTATTGCTGAAATTGAATGTGAACTTGGCAATTTAGAAAAGGCCATGAATTTCATTAATGAATCTATTGAAATTGGAGAAAAGCTAAATTATGAAATTATTAGAAGTGAAGCTTTAAGGATAAGGGGAAAAATTAATTTTAAAGCTGGTAATCAAAAGGAAGCAGAAGAAGATTATTCAGCTGCATTAGAGTATGCCACAAAGAGGGATTATTATGAAGTTCAAGCTAGCATATTAGAGTCTTGGGCTCAGAGTGATATAGTTAATAATAAATATGATGAAGCTATTAATAAGCTATTAAAGGCATTAGAAATATCTGAAGAAAATAAATGCGTACTAATTAGTAGAAATATATATAAGCAACTGTATTTATCTAACAAGGAGATTAATAAATATAAGGAAGCCTTAGTGAATTATGAGAAGTATGTTGAGATAAATAATGAATTGAACTGTATAACTAGTGAATTAAGTCTTGCTGATTTAGAAAATGAAAAGAATAAGCAAGAAGCAGCTATATTTAAGTCATTATATGATGATATTAAAGTAATATCAACTATAGGGCAAAAAATAACTTCAGATCTTAATTTTGAGAATATATTAGAAAATATACATAAAGAAATATCAATGATTATTGATGCAGAAGTGGTTGGTGTTTCTACCCTTAAGGAATCAGAAGGAATTTTAGATTATGCACTATTTATAGATAGAGGAAATAAGCTGAAGTTAAAGAATGTTCATATAGAAGATGAAACTAGCATAGGAGCTTATTGTGTTATAAATAGAAGCACTATTTTAATTAATGATCTGTATAAAGAATATAAAAAGTATGTACCAACCCTTAAAGTAAAAGTAAGTGATAATAATACTCAATCAGCAATGTATTGTCCTTTAATTCTAGAGGATAAGGTTAGAGGATTTTTAAATGTACAAAGTTATAAGAAAAATGCATATACAGAAAATGATTTAAACAAATTAAAGATATTAGCATCCTATGTTGCTATAGCTTTAGAGAATTCTTGCCTTTATAATAGAACTAAATATTTTTCTTCTCATGATTTTTTAACAGGATTACTGTCCAGAATGGAAATTTTTGAAAAAGGAGAAAAGATATTTAAGGATTGTCAAAGAGAACGAAAGAAATTAGCTGTCATAATGATAGATATTGATGATTTTAAATTAATCAATGATAAGTATGGACATAGTTATGGAGATAGTGTATTAAAAATGGTTGGAGGCATAATTAGAAATAATGTTAAAAATCATGGAATTGCAGGGAGATATGGTGGGGAAGAATTTTTAGTGATTTTACAAGGTATAAGTGAAAGAAAGATTTATTCAATCTGTGACAATATAAGAACATCAATCGAAAGAGCTAATATATATTATGGAGAAAAGTTTAAATTAAAAGTGACATCTAGCCTAGGTGTATTTATCTATTCAGGTAAAGAGAAGAGCATTGAGCAATGTATTAATTTTGCAGATGAAGCATTATATATAGCTAAAGCGGAAGGAAAAAATAAACTTGTAAAATATGAAAATTATTCTTAGTTATATAAATTTATATAAATTTAGTTAATTAGAAAATGTACATAAAAATAAAAAAGTTATTCTATAATGATAAAAGGAATTATAGAATAACTTTTTATATTAAATAAATTTTGCACTAATGTAAAAAATGATTTTCTATAAAATTAAAGGTATCGGAAAGATCTAGATTGTCCACAGCATTTTTAAGTAATGGAACTTTTGAATAGTCATCAAGAGAAATTTTATATTTCAGTATAGGATTTATTCTAAAGTAGTTTGGACCGATAAGCTCTTTGCAATATAAGTCTTCTAGAGGTGTATCATTTAGTAGTATTGAAACCAAAGGTGTTTTAACATTACATTTCGGTCTGAGCATCCACTGGAGAGCACCCCAAGAAGATGTATCTGATTTTATTTGGTTAAGTGTGGAGCCGGTACCAATAGATAATATACGAAAATCAGATAGTGAATGTTTAGGTTTAAGGAGCTTCATTACGGAAATCATAGAGGCGGCTGTAGGATTATTTACAATTACACCTCCATCTATAAAGTTCTTGTATGAAGGGAAATAAGTAGGAGCGGCAGAGCTAGCTAAAGCCACATCTACAACCTTAGATGTGTATGTTGAACCACGAGAAAGGTTATTAAAAAATACAGATTGCCAGTTATCGGATGAAAAACCTTTTACATTAAAGGATGGGATGAATACATACTTTTCAAGATCCCCAAGGGTAAGGTCTTCTGTAAATACAGATAATATGACTTCTCTTAAGTTTTTATTATTAAATTTAGGTCTGAAAAGGTTAAGATGAGAAGGATAAAATATACTTTTTACAGTCTCATAGTTGTACAAGTTATCAACATAATTTCCATCCTTTCCAGAAGCTAGAGCTAAGGCTATTAAAGCACCTGTAGAAGTACCAGCAAATAAGTTTGTATACTTTAAGATATCAGGATATTTATTATAAATGCGTTTTAATATACGTGTGGATAGAGCACCACGAATTCCTCCACCATCAAATACAATAATTCTGAATGTAGACATTAGACACCTCCATTGTAGCTTATATGATTATTGTATTAATGATTATCTAGGTATGTGAATATGTTATTATCTGTTTTAAAATATCTTTGACTTATAAAGAAGCTAAGAACTCTGTTTATGAAGGTTTTTGAAATTACCTGGGGAATATTTAAATATGCTAGATAATAATCAGATTAAATGAAAACAGTGAAGGATGGTGAAGATTAGCTATGTTAAGTATATATAGTACATAGCTAGAAGAAATATGGAAGAAAGAAAAGTAAAAAATGTATTATTACCTAAAATTACAGCAATAAATGAAGAGGTATATTCTTTAGAGAAGAATATAGATGATGAAGATTATTTTAATAATGTAATGATGCTTAATTGTGACATAAGTAATGAGCGTGCATCACATGTTGAATTTTCGGAAGTTATATTTAAAAATGTAGATTTTAGAAATGTAAAATTTCCTCATATTGAATTGATAGATGTAAAGTTTGATAACTGTGATTTATCAAATTCTAATTTAAATAATGGAATTCTGCATAGGGTAGAAATGATAAACTGTAAGCTTATAGGTATAGATTTGACAGATACAAATATTCAAAATGTCACATTAAATCAGTGTAACGGTGACTATAGTAACATATCTTTCTCTACTCTTAAAAATGTAAATTTTATAGATTCATCATTTAATAATGTAATATTTGAAAATAGTAAATTTAATAAAGTAAACTTTGAAAATGTAAGTATGAGACAAATTGATATATCTAAGGCTATGGTGAAAGGAATTGATTTTAGAAATAGTGATATAGAAGGACTTATTGGAGATGTAAGAGATTTATATGGAATAGTAGTTACTCCAATGCAAGCACTATCGCTTTCGAGAATTTTAGGGATTGTAATTAAGGAATAGATGTATTAAAGAGACTGCCAGAGTAATGAATTTTAATTAGGATATTTAAAGTTAGGAGATAACATATGATAACAATAATATCATCAGCTAAATCTTTAGATTTTGAAAAAGAAATATTTATAGATGAAAGTACCGAACCTGTATTTATGAATGAAGTAAGACAATTAGTAGATATAATTAAAAATTACAATGTAGAAGAAATAGCTAAGATAATGAAAATTAGTAATAAGTTATCAAAGGTAAATTATAATAGATTTCAATGCTTTTATGACCAACAAGTAAATACTAGACAGGCTATTTTTGTCTTTAGTGGGGAAGTATATAGATCTATAAATCCTTTTGAATATGACAGATCAAACATAGAGTTTGCACAAAAGCACATTAGGATTTTATCAGGTTTATTTGGGATTTTAAGACCTTTAGATAATATAAAAGAATATCGGCTAGAGATGGCTACAAAGTTAAGAGGTATACCTGAAGAAGATTTATATAAATTTTGGACAAAAAAGATTACTCAAAATATAGTTCAAGATTTAAATCTTAAAGAAGATAAGACAATTTTAAATTTGGCCTCTCTGGAGTACTCTAAATCCATAGATAAAAGTAAGCTAGGTACTATTAATGTCTATGATGTTGAATTTAAAGAAAATATAGAGGGAAAATATAAGATTATAGGAACATATGCTAAGAGGGCTAGGGGGCTTATGGTAACTTATATTGTTAAAAATAATATAGATAATATAGAAGATTTAAAGAATTTTAAAGAAGAAGGTTATTGTTATAATAAAGAAATAAGTAGCAATACTAAATTAGTTTTTACTAGAGAAAAAATACTTTAGGTCTATGACTTTAGTATTAAATAATGTGACATTATAAAAGAAATTAAAGGTGCATTAATTATAAAAAGTAGGGTATTACTAAAATATATAAAATAAAAACTTGTATTTTAAATACAAGTTTTTTTATTTAAAAATATTATAAGATGATAATAGGAGCAAATTATGATAATAGCTAATATATTAATTGTAATGACAGTACTTTTTATAATATTTATCAAAACTATAAATTGTTTATTTTATTATGCTACTCTTGGTAAAAAGCGTGATAAGATAGAAACCTTTAATAGTCTTTACACCATGGGATTATATTCTCTTGATGAGTATGAAAAGTTAAAATTGGAAGAGCTAATTGTACAAAGTAAAGATGGATATAAGTTAAAAGGATATTATCTAAACTGTAATTTACCTTCAAAAAAAATAATAATATTATTGCATGGATACTTGGTTGGCCACTACAGGTCTTGCCAATATATAAAGTTTTTTATAAAAGAAGGATTTAATATTCTTTTAGTAGATCAAAGAGGTCATGGTAATAGTGAAGGAACTTATGCTACCTATGGAAGATATGAGTGTGAAGATTTAGATTTATGGGTAAGCTGTATAAGACAAAAAGTTGGGGAGAAATGTTTTATAGGTGTACATGGCCATTCTATGGGAGCTGCTACTGGTCTTATGTATTCAGTTTTAGGAAAGAATAAAATAGATTTTATAATATCGGAATCAGCTTATGCAAATGCAATAGAGGTTATAAAAAGAAAGTTAAATAAATACAAGATTCCTTTTTTCCCTTTCTATAATCTCACTAATCATAAAATAAAAAAAGTATGTGGCTTTTCTTTAGGAGAAATAAGTCCAATGGATATGGTAAAGGAAAGCAAAGTACCAATTATGTTCATTCATGGAGATGAAGATGAATTAATACCATGTTATATGTCCATGGAAATGTATGAAATTAAAAAGGGAATAAAAAGCTTATGTATAATTCCAAGAGCTAAGCATAATACTTGTTATGCCACTAACCGAGAGAAATATGAAAATGAAGTAAAAAACTTTCTTAAAATGATATAATAATAAAAGTGGCTAATAAATATTATAAAATCAAGATAATATTTTAATGGGGGATGAAGGGGAATGAGAGTAGGGTTAGTATTATCTGGTGGAGGCGGAAAAGGAGCTTATGAGATAGGAGTATGGAAAGCTATAAAAGAGTTAAATATAGATAAATACATAAAAGTAGTTTCAGGTACTTCTATAGGTGCTATAAATGCAGCTTTATTTGCTCAAGATGATTTTGAAGAAGCTAAGAAGATGTGGCAAGAAGTTACAATAGAGAAGTTGTTACCGGTAAATAATAAAGTCCTAATCAGGAAAGGCGTAACCCTCGCTATTGGTAGTAGAAATATGAATTTAGTAAAAAAGTATATGACAAAGAAATTAGAGCAGGGTGACATTCCTAGGGATGGAGCTAAGGAGATTATAGAGAAATATATAAATATTGATAAATTAAAAAAGTCAAATAAAATATGTTATGTATCATGTACTGAAATGCCGGAGTTCTCTGCTAAATATTTTAAAATAAATGACTATGAAGAAGAAAAGGCTAGAAGTATATTATTAGCAACGGCTTGTCTTCCTATGATATATGAAAGTGAAGAAATTGGTGGAAAGACATATTTAGATGGGGGACTAGTAGATAACACTCCTATAAAACCAGTATATGAAGAAGGGTGTGATATAATAATAGCTGTACTATTATCTAAAGAAGCTAAAATAAAAAGAGAAGATTTTCCAGATGCAAAAATTATAGAACTAATTCCTTCAGACATAGAAACAAAAATATTAGATGGATTATTAAATCTAGATGAAGAGTCTAAAAACAAGAGAATTCAAAGGGGTTACTATGATACTAAAAATCTTTTAGAACCTGTTTTTGAAATGGCAAGATATCAATTAAAAGAAGAATTAGAAAGACAGGCTATGGACAGGGAATTACAAGAACTTGAAGAAAAAAATAAGGAAAGTTGGATAGCTAGAAATACAAGAAGAATAAAGAGAAAACTTGGAATAAATAAATTTTAATAAATATTATGTAAAGTAAAAATATATAGATAAAAAGATAGATTCCTATAGGAGTCTATTTATTTTTAGTGGAAATACTATATAAATAAGTGTTATTATATATTAGTAAAATTTAATTAATGTATATAGATAATTTAGAAAAGGGTGAATTGCAGTGAATGAATTAGAGCAATGTAGAAAAGAAATCGATGAGATTGATAAAGAGCTTATAAATCTATTTGAGAGAAGAATGGATATTGCTATAAGAGTAGCTAATTATAAAAAAGAAAATGATTTACCGATATATGATGAGGAAAGAGAATCAAAGGTTATTAAAAAAAATGTAGACAATTTAAAAAATAAGAACTATGATTTATTAGCAAGAAGATTTTTCTTAAGTATAGTGGAGTTAAGTAGAAGTTTGCAAGAGAGCATTATAAAAAAGCATAAGTAAAGTTATTTAAATTAATCATATATAAAGGAGTAATGTTATGGAGTTTTACGGCATACTAGGTGAGAAATTAGGACATAGCTTATCACCGAGAATACATAAGATAATATTTCAGGCTATGGAAGTAGAAGGTGCATACAAACTATTTGAAATACCTAAAGGAAATTTAGAAAAATTCATAGACGCACTTAAACTTTTAAAAATTAAAGGAGCCAGTGTAACTATTCCTTACAAGGAAGAAATTATTAAGTATTTAGATGAGATATCACCAGAAGCACAAAGAATAGGTGCTGTTAATACAATATCACTAGAGGATAATAAACTATATGGTTATAACACAGATTACTATGGCTTTGGATATATGTTAAAGGTACATAATGTTAAGATACAAGACTCAATAGCTGTAATTTTGGGAAATGGTGGAGCTACAAAGGCTGCTGTGTGTTATTTATTAGACAATGGAGCTAAAAATGTTTATATAGTAAGTAGGACACCAGAAAAAAATAAGGGAATAAATCATGAAAAAGTTCAACTAATAAGTTATGAGCAGTTAAAAGAAATTCAAGGAGATATGATAATTAATACAACTCCAGTAGGTATGTTTCCTAATGAAGATGCCACTCCTGTTAATGATACTATCATAAATAATTTTCAAACAGTTGTAGATATAGTATATAACCCATCAGAGACAAAATTTTTATTAAAGGGAAAAGAGTTAGGAAAAAAAATTGTAGGGGGATTATCTATGCTCATAGGACAAGGCGTAAAAGCACAGGAAATATGGCAAAAGAATTCTATTGATGACCAAGTAATTAAAGATATATATGAAATTTTAAATAGAGAGTTTAGTTAATTATAAGAGGTGATTGCTATGAAAATTATGGTTATAAATGGACCTAACCTGAATTTTTTGGGCATAAGGGAAAAACATATATATGGCTCAAAAAGCTTTGAGAAGATTGAAAATTACATAAAGGAATGTTCTAAATCCTTAGGACATGATATAGAGATGTTACAAAGCAATATAGAGGGGGAAATTATTAACTTCATCCAAAGGGCATACTATGAAAAATATGATGGAATAATAATTAATCCAGGTGCCTTTACCCATTATAGCTATGCAATCTATGATGCTATAAAAAGTGTAAACATAGATACTGTGGAAGTTCATTTATCACAGATTTATGATAGAGAAGATTTTAGACAAAAATCAGTTACAGCTCCAGCATGTATAGGTCAGATATGTGGTTTTGGAGAATATGGATATATAATGGCTATGAATGCTCTAGAAAATAAAATGAAGATTTCTAGCTAAAGTAGGTTATAATACTAATTAAACATTTGTAACCTAGGAGGAAGGGAAACTTATGGATGAGCTTAATAATAGGATAATAGACATATATACAAGTCTTTCTGAAAGTGGAGTTAGATTTTATTATGAGGATGATATTAACCCTTTTAGCGAAATAAAAGAATTGAATTCTTGTAATGAAAAATACCTATGGTTCACGACTGAGGGAGAAAATGAAGTTAAAGTATCCATAGAAGATTTCAGAGTATATCATTCAAAGGAAAACATTAATCTTTATGATTGGGTTGAAATAAGAGAATTTGATAGGCTTTTAGAAGAATTAAATGAGAATTAGTAGAATTAAATAAAAAATAAACAGCTAAGGTATTAATTACTTAGTTGTTTATTATTTTTTTTAATTTATAAATTGTGGATAAAATAAAGTAAATTTTCAGAAAAAAGGTTGATAATCTAAGATTTATCCACTTAGTGTTAATTATATTGTGGATAGAGTTGTGGAAAATGTTAATAATTACATTATTTTACAATGGGAAATATATAGTATTTATTGTGGTTATAAAGTATTTTTTTAAAATAGTTAAAGTAAATTGTCTTTCTAGTATTTAGTTGAAGGTTAGTACAATTAATATTAGGAAGTTTTTATTATGGAATATACTTAGTATTACTAAACATGAAGAATATTAATATAAACATATTTTCATAAACATAAGGTATATTCAAAGGTTCATTATGAAAAAAAAATCATGAAAATATAAAAAAAATTTAATAAATCTATTGATTTATTAATAAAAAAAATATAGAATAATATTGTTTGTTTAGTAAATGTAAACTTAAGGTTTAGTATAATACATAAGATTGAGGTGGAATCGTGCAAATTGGAGAGAAGATAAAAAGTCTTAGAATCGAAAAACAGTTAACACAAGAAGAACTTGCAAACAGATGTGAATTATCCAAGGGGTTCATCTCTCAAATTGAGAATGATCTCACATCTCCATCTATTGCAACACTTATGGATATTCTTCAGATACTAGGCACAAATTTAAATGAATTCTTTAGTGACAAAATTAATGAAAGAGTTAAGTTTACAAATGATGATATGTTTGAAACTGAGGATGAAGATCTAAAGTATAGATTAAAGTGGCTCGTACCAGATGCTCAAAAAAATCAGATGGAGCCTATAATGCTCACATTAGAACCAAATGGAAAATACAAAGAAGAAACTCCTCATGAGGGAGAGGAATTTGGACTTGTGCTTCATGGTATTGTAAACCTGCATTTAGGAGATAAGGTATATAAAATACGTAAGGGAGAAAGCTTTTATTTTAAGCCAAAGTCTAATCATTACATTTCAAATACAGGAAAAACTGAGGCAACAGTAATATGGGTAAGTACACCACCGTCATTTTAAGTAGACAGATTTAATAAGGTGACACAAAAGTATAATTAGCATTATGTTATAAAAGAGGTGTTTATGTTGGGTGATAATATAATTGAAATTAAAGGTATATCTAAAACCTTTGAAGACAACAAAGTTTTAGACAATATAACTTTAGGGATAAAAAAGAATGAGTTTATAACATTACTTGGTCCAAGTGGCTGTGGTAAAACTACTACATTAAAAATCTTAGCAGGTTTTGAAACTTGCGATGAAGGTGAAGTTATATTTGAAGATAAGAAAATCAATGACTTACCTCCATATGAAAGACAGATTAATACAGTGTTTCAAAAATATGCACTATTTCCTCACATGAATGTATATGAAAACATAGCTTTTGGATTAAAAATAAAAAAACTTTCTAAAAGCGAAATTGATAAAAAAGTAAATGAAGTTTTGAAATTAGTAGATCTTAAGGGCTTTGAAAAAAGAAAAATTGAATCTCTAAGTGGTGGTCAGCAACAAAGAGTAGCTATAGCAAGAGCTATTGTTAATGAGCCAAAGGTATTACTTCTTGATGAGCCTTTAGGTGCTCTTGACTTAAAGCTTAGAAAAGAAATGCAAATAGAGCTTAAAAGAATACAAAAGCAATTGGGAATTACTTTTGTATTTGTAACTCACGATCAAGAAGAAGCACTAACTATGTCTGATACTGTGGTAGTAATGAACAAGGGAGTGATTCAACAAATGGGTACTCCGGAAGATATATATAATGAACCTGAGAATAAGTTTGTAGCTAGGTTTATAGGAGAAAGCAATATTACAGACGGAATAATGTTAGAAGACTTTAAGGTTAAATTCTGTGGACGTATATTTGAATGTGTTGATAAAGGCTTTGATAAAGATGAAGATATAGATGTGGTAATAAGACCAGAGGATATAAAAATAGTAAATAAAGAAGAAGGAAACTTAAAAGGGATAGTAAAATCTTCTGTATTTAAAGGAGTTCACTATGAATTAGAAGTAGAGGAAGAGAGTATGAACTTTATTCTTCATAATACTAAAAACTTTTCTATAGGTACAGAAATCGGAATGGATATTTATCCAGAAGACATTCACATAATGAAAAAGTCAGGAGAAGCGTAGAATGAAAAAGAAATCATATTTAGCTTATCCTTATGTATTGTGGAGCTCCTTGTTTATAATAGTACCTCTTCTTCTAATAGTATTTTTTAGTTTTACAGAAAAAGTGAGTGGAAGCTACCAATTCTCTATAAATAATTTTAAAAGATTAATGGATCCTTTATATATAAAGGTATTTACTAGATCTATTAGCTTAGCCTTACAATCAACAATTTTATGTTTAGTAATGGGATATCCCATTGCTTATATGATATCAAGAAAACCAGAGAATAAACGTGGAATGCTTATAATGTTATTTATTCTTCCAATGTGGATGAATTTCTTGCTTAGAACCTATGCATGGCTTGCAATTCTAGGAAAGAATGGTTTGCTTAATAACTTACTTAATATCATTGGGTTAAACTCAGTAGATATACTATATACAAATGGTGCAGTACTTCTTGGAATGGTGTATAACTTTCTTCCATTTATGGTACTGCCAATATATACATCTCTATTAAAGATGGATCAAGATTTAGTTAATGCTGCTTATGATTTGGGAGCTGGAAAAATTACAGCTTTTATGAAGATAATTTTTCCTTTAAGTATACCAGGAGTTATCTCAGGAATAACTATGGTATTTATGCCAGCGGTATCTACCTTTGTAATCTCGCAACTTTTAGGTGGTGGAAAGCACATGCTCATAGGAAATTTAATTGAGCAGCAGTTTACTTCTGTTGGAGATTGGAACTTTGGTTCTGCAATATCTATCCTTATGATGATATTAATTTTATTAGCTATGGGATTAACCTCTAAGTTTTCAGATGATGATGAAAAAGGAGGAGGTAGAGTATTATGGTAAAAGCAAAAAAAATATTTTCAAATATATATTTGATTTTAATATTTATATTTTTATATGCTCCTATTTTTGCCCTAGCACTATTTTCTTTTAATGATTCAAAATCCATGGCAAGATGGCAAGGGTTTACTTTTAAGTGGTATCAGCAATTGTTTCATAATGATAGAATAATTTCAGCTTTAATAACCACTGTAGTAGTAGCAATATTGGCATCAGCAATAGCTACAGTCATAGGAACAATAAGTGCTATAGGGATAGATAGAATGAGAGGGCCTAAAAAGGCAATGCTTCTCAATATAAACTATCTACCTGTATTAAATCCTGATATAGTAACAGCAATAGGTCTTATGATACTTTTTATATTTTTTAATATGAAGTTAGGATTTTTAACTATGTTACTTGCACACATAACTTTTAATATACCATATGTAGTTTTATCTGTATTGCCAAAGTTAAAACAACTTCCAGACAATGTAGAAGAAGCTGCTATGGATTTAGGCGCAAAACCTATGTATACCCTTAGAAAGGTAATACTTCCACAGATAAAACCAGGTATAATTTCAGGATTTTTAATTGCTTTTACTATGTCTATAGATGACTTTATTATAAGCTTTTTTAACACTGGAAATGGAGTAACTAACTTATCAATCGAGGTTTATTCTATGGCAAAGAGAGGTATTAAACCAGAGATTAATGCACTGACTACATTAATGTTTATAACAGTATTAATACTATTATTATTATCTAACAGAAAGCAAGCAATGGTAGGGAAGGAGTAATAAGATGAAAAAATTAAAAAAAATTATAGCGCTAGTATGTACAGGGGTAATGGTGACAGCTATGCTTACAGGTTGTGGGACAAAATCCTCTAGTGATGTTTTAAATATTTATAACGTTGGGGATTATATAGATGAATCTCTAATAGAAAAGTTTGAAGAAGAAACTGGTATAAAGGTAGTATATGAAACCTACGATACCAATGAAATCATGTATCAAAAGATAAAGAGTGGTGGATCAAAATATGATTTAATAGTTCCATCAGATTATATGATTGAAAAGATGAAGGATGAGAAATTAATCCAGAAGATAGATTATTCTAATATTCCTAACTATAAAAATATAGATGAAAGCTTTAAAAAGCCTAGCTATGATGAAAATGATGAATATAGTGTACCTTATTTCTGGGGAACTTTTGGTATTCTTTATAACAAAAATATGGTAAGTGATCCTGTAGATAGTTGGGACATTTTATGGAATGAGAAATACTCTGGAGAAATCCTAATGCTTGATTCAGTTAGAGATACTATGGCTATTGCCTTAATGAAGTTAGGATATTCTCAAAATAGCATAAATGAAAAAGAACTAGATAAAGCTAAGGCTGAATTAATAGCTCAAAGACCTTTAGTTCGTGCTTATGTTAATGATGAAGGTAAAGATAGACTTTTAGGAGAAGAAGCTGCTATGGGAATAGTTTATTCTGGAGATGCAATAACTCTTATGGAACAAAATGAAAATCTAGCTTATGGAATCCCTAAAACCGGTACCAATAAGTGGGTAGACGCATTATGCATACCAACAGATGCAGAAAATAAAGATTATGCAGAGAAATTTATAAACTTTATGTTAGAGCCGGGAAATGCTGTCCAAAACATAGATTATATAGGATATTCTACACCAAATAAAGCAGCTCTTGAAATGCTTTCACAAGATGTTAAATCTAATCCAGTAGCTTATCCAGATAAGACTCTTCTTGATAAATGTGAATCATTCATAGACCTTGGTGACAACATTAAGCTTTATGATGAAAGATGGATTGAAATAAAATCTAAATAGTATAAAAATAGTAGCTAACCTATTTATGGTGAGCTACTATTTTTTATATCATAATGAAAATTCATTAAAATTTTTGTTAAATTTAATAGACTTTACACAAATATAATTTGATTAGGGAGGAATTTTTATGTATTGAATTCAATTTTATTGTATAATATATATATGAGAATATCTAAAATTAAAAAAATTAATTATAATAAATAATATAAATTAAGGAGGTAATATGCTTGAGTTAATGATTATATGTGGATTAGTATTACTAATTTGCATAACATCCAGTAAAGTATTATATAAGTTTGGTGTACCAATGTTACTTATATTCATCATTTTAGGAATGTTATTTGGCTCAGATGGTGTAGTAGGAATATATTTTGATAATTATGAGCTTACAAGAGAATTATGTTCCTTTGGGTTGGTATTTATAATGTTCTATGGTGGGTTTGGTACCAATTGGAAAGAAGCTAAACCTGTTGCAAAAGAATCCATTTTAATGTCTACATTTGGGGTAATAATCACATCAGGATTGACAGGATTATTCTGTTATTTTGTCCTTAAAACAAGTCTTTTAGAAGGGTTGCTAATAGGCTCCATAGTTGGGTCTACAGATGCAGCATCAGTATTTTCTATATTACGTTCACAGAAATTAAACTTAAAAGGAGAAATTGCATCTATACTAGAGGTTGAAAGTGGAAGTAATGACCCTATTGCATATATGCTAACATTAATAGTTTTAACATTAATGAATAATGGGGGTATCAGCTCAATAGTACCTACAGTAATTGGACAAATTATTTTTGGTATATTAATTGGGGTGATATTATCTAAGCTAACGGTCTATATAATGAGAAATGCAAATTTTGAAGTAGATGGATTTTATACAATATTCATAACGGCAATTGCTATTTTATCTTATGCATTAAGTGAATGGGTAGGCGGTAATGGATATTTAAGTGTTTATATAGCTGGTATTATTATTGGAAATAGTAAAATTCCACACAAGAGAAGCTTAGTTCATTTCTTTGATGGAGTATCGTGGATAATGCAAATTATGCTATTTTTTGTATTAGGTTTATTATCATTTCCTTCTGAATTACCAAGCGTTATAGGGAGCTCTATATTAATATCAATATTTATGATAATAATTGCACGTCCAATCGCAACCTTTAGCGTTTTAAGTTGGTTTAAGATACCATTTAAACAACAGTTGTTTGTTTCGTGGGTAGGATTAAGAGGGGCAGCTTCAATTGTTTTTGCAATATATGCAATAACATCAGGGATACCATTAGAAAATGATATATTTCATATAATATTTTTTATAGCTTTATTATCAGTAGCTATTCAAGGCACATTAATCCCTAAAGTAGCTAGAAAGTTAGATTTAGTAGATGATACAAAAACAGTATTAAAAACATTTACCGACTATCAAGAAGATAGGTCTACAACATTAATAGAGTATAATGTTGACTCTAACAGTAGTTGGAAAGAAAAGACTATAATGGAAGCGGATATTCCAGAGGAGATACTTATTGTAATGATAAAAAGAGATAGTGAAATAATAGTTCCAAAAGGCTCTACACTAATTAATCAAGGTGATATATTAGTTTTAAGTGGAAATAATATAGAATATTTATTAGAAAAAAATGTTGGATCGTAGATTTTGTACAAAGTGGCTATAGAACTTATAGCCACTTTAGTTTTGAAATTTATATGAGGATTAATATAGTTATGAATTATTTTATTCTTAAATATTGTATTTTGAGTAAAATATTGCATATAAATAAATTAGCGTTATAATAGACTTATATAAATTATTTTTAATTTAAGGAGGGAGTTAATTGGACAATTTAAAAGTTACTCCTTTAAGAGGAGAATATGAGAAGAATGGTGGAAAAATTGTAGAGTTTGCTGGGTATGAATTACCTACTCAATTTAAGGGAATTCTACATGAACATGAAACCGTAAGAGAAAGAGCAGGTTTGTTTGATGTTTCTCATATGGGTGAAGTACTAGTAAAGGGAAAGGATGCTGAAAAATTTGTTAACTATCTTTTAACAAATGATGTGAAAACACTAAAAAATGGAGATGTTATATACAGTTTCATGTGTTATCCAAATGGTGGTGTTGTAGATGACTTACTAGCTTATAAATTTTCAGAAGATTATTATTATTTAGTTGTAAATGCAAGCAATAAAGAAAAAGACTTTAAATGGATGTTAGATAACAAAGGTAATTTTGAGATAACCATTGAAGATATTTCTGATAGTGTAGCTCAATTGGCACTTCAAGGGCCAAAAGCTCAAGAAGTATTACAAAAATTAACACAATTTAATTTATCAGAGATAGGATTTTTCCAGTTTAAAGATGATATAGACATATGTAATAAAAAAGTTTTAATTTCAAGAACAGGATACACTGGTGAAGATGGCTTTGAAATATATGCAAAACCTGAGGATGTAGTAGTCTTATGGAGAGAAATACTTAAAGCTGGAGAAAATGAAGGTGTTGAACCTATTGGACTTGGCGCTAGAGATACACTAAGATTTGAAGCTACACTTCCATTGTATGGAAATGAAATGGATGAAACTATAACTCCATTAGAAATGGGTTTTGGATTTTTTGTGAAACTTAATAAAGAAAATTTTATTGGTAAAAATGTTTTAATAAAACAAAAGGAAAATGGAGTAACCAGAAAATTAGTAGGATATGAATTGATAGATAGAGGTATAGGAAGACATGGCTATATAGTAATTAAGGATAATGAAGAAATAGGACATGTAACCACTGGATATATGTCTCCTACCTTAAACAAAACAATAGGATTTGCGTTAATTGATGCTAAGTACGCAGCATTAGGTACAGAAATTTTTATAAAAGTTAGAAATAAAGAATTAAAGGCAATGGTTGTCAATAAAAAGTTTTATAGTAAAAAAACTCAAAAATAAGGGGGATTAATCATGTTAGTATTGGAAAATTTATTATATACAAAGAATCATGAATGGATAAGAGTAGAGGAAGATAAAGCTTATATAGGAGTTACAGATTGTGCACAAAAATTATTAGGTGATATAGTTTTTGTAGATTTACCATCAGAAGATGATGAGTTTTCTAAGGGAGAAGCTTTTTCAACAATTGAATCTGTTAAAGCTGCTGAAGATATTTTCATGCCTGCAAGTGGTAATGTACTACAAGTTAATGAAGAGTTAACTGATAATCCTATTCTAGTAAATGAAAATGCATATGACGCTTGGATGATTTGTGTAGAATTATCAAATAAAGATGATTTAAAAGATTTATTAAAAGCTGAAGAGTATGAAGAATTATGTAAAGACCTATGTAAAGAAGGTGAATAATATGTTTCCTTATATTCCTATTACAGAAAGAGAAAAAAATCAAATGCTTGATTTTATTTCTGTAAAATCAATAGAGGATTTATTTAAAGATATTCCGGATAATTTAAAATTAAATAGAGAATTAAACATTGATAAAGGTTTATCTGAGTTAGAAGTTGAGAAAATAATGACTAACTTAGCTAAAAAAAATAAATCTATAGAAGATTTTATTTGTTTTTTAGGTGCAGGCGTGTATGATCATTATGTTCCTTCTATATGTAAACATTTAACTGGAAGAACAGAATTTTATACAGCTTATACTCCATATCAACCTGAAATTAGCCAAGGAACTTTACAAGCAGTTTTTGAGTATCAAACTATGATTTGTAACTTAACAGGTATGGAAGTTTCAAACTCATCTATGTATGATGGGGCTACAGCAGCAGTAGAAGCTTCTGTAATGGCTATAGAAAATACAAAGCGAAATACCATAATAGTTTCTAAAACAGTACATCCGGACACAAGACAAGTTTTAAAAACTTATCTAAAATATAAAGGGTACGATTTATTAGAAGTTGATGAAAGTAATGGAGTTACAGATATTGAGAAGGTAAAATCATTATTAAATAAAGATGTAGCAGGAGTTATTATACAAAGTCCAAACTTCTTTGGAATTATAGAAGAGGTAGAGGAATTAGAGAAGGATGTCCATTTAAATAAATCTTTACTTATTATGAGTGTGGATCCATTATCTTTAGGTGTTTTAAAAAGCCCTGGTGAACTAGGGGCAGATATAGCTATAGGGGATGGTCAAAGTCTTGGTGCTAATATTAACTTTGGAGGACCGGGTCTAGGATTTCTAAATACTACTAAAAAGCTTATGAGAAAAATGCCAGGTAGAATTGTTGGAGAAACTGACGACAGTCATGGTAACAAAGGATATGTATTAACACTTCAAGCAAGAGAACAACATATAAGAAGAGAAAAAGCTACCTCTAATATATGTTCTGATCAAACATTGATGGCAATAGGTGCTGCTGTATATATGGCTACCATAGGAAAAGAAGGTATAAAAGAAATAGGAGCTCAATGCATCAAAAAGTCTCACTATGCTTTTAATCAATTAATAGAGAGTGGTAAATATAAGCCACTATTCAATAAACCATTTTTTAAAGAGTTTGCAGTGAAATCTGATACTTGCTTATGTGAAATAAATAACAAATTACTAGATAATAATATTTTAGGCGGATATATTTTAGAAGAAGATTACCCTCAATATAAGAATTCTATGTTACTTTGTGTAACAGAAAAAAGATCGAAGGATGAAATAGACAAATTAGTTAAAGTGATGGAGGAGATATAATGAAAAGTTATAATAAAGTTATCTTTGAACTATCATGTGAGGGTAAAGTAGGTTATACGCTTCCACAAATAGATGTGGAGGATATAAATATAGAATCTGTTATACCTAAAAATATGTTAAGAGAAGAGGAGGCATATCTTCCACAAGTAAGTGAAGTTGATGTAGTTAGACATTACACTGCTCTTTCTAATAAAAACTATTGTGTAGATAAGGGGTTCTATCCTCTAGGTTCTTGTACTATGAAATATAATCCTAAAATTAATGAAGATGTGGCTATGTTTTCTGGTTTTAGTAAAATTCATCCTAAAGAATCAGCAGAAAATGTACAAGGTGCATTAGAACTTATCCACGACCTTTCCTTAAAGTTATGTGAAATTACAGGTATGGATGATTTTACATTGCAACCCGCTGCTGGAGCTCATGGTGAATTCACAGGACTTTTATTAATAAAAGCATATCATGAAAGTAGAAATGATTTTAAACGTAAAAAAATAATAGTTCCTGACTCAGCTCATGGTACAAATCCTGCAAGTGCAAAAGTGGCAGGTTTTGAAATAGTTGAAATTAAATCTGATAAGGATGGATTGGTTTCAATAGAAGAACTAAAAAAAGTTTTAAATGATGAAATAGCGGGACTGATGCTTACAAATCCAAATACTTTAGGTTTGTTTGAGAAAAATATAGAGAATATAAGTAAGTTGGTTCATGAAGCAGGCGGACTTTTATACTATGATGGAGCAAACTTAAATGCTATTATGGGAAAAGCTCGTCCTGGTGATATGGGATTTGATGTGTGTCATTTAAATCTTCATAAAACATTTTCAACACCACATGGTGGTGGTGGTCCAGGAGCAGGTCCAGTAGGCGTATGTGGTAAACTTTCTAAGTTTCTTCCGGTTCCAATTATAAAAAAGGAAGAAGAGAAGTTTGTATTTGATTATGATAGACCTGATTCTATTGGAAAAGTAAGAAGTTTTTATGGGAATTTTGGAGTGTTAGTTAGAGCCTATACCTATATACTAACTATGGGAAGTGAAGGACTGAAAGCTGCTTCAGAGAATGCTGTATTAAATGCAAATTATATAAAAGAAGCTTTGAAAGATTATTATAAGGTAGCTATCGATGAGGTATGTAAGCATGAAGTTATCTTTGCTGGTTTAAAAGATAACCCAAATCATATATCAACTTTAGATGTAGCTAAAAGATTGATTGACTATGGTGTACATCCGCCAACAGTTTATTTTCCTCTAATAGTTGAAGATGCTCTTATGATAGAACCAACTGAAAGTGAAAGCTTAGAGTCCATCAATGAGTTTGTTGAAGTTATGAAGATAATAGCTATAGAAGCTAAGGAGAATCCAGAAGTTTTACATGAAGCTCCTCAAAATGCTTTAGTAAGAAGGTTAGATCAAGTTAAAGCAGCAAGAACACCAATCTTAAAGTGGAGTAAGTAACTTTTTAAGAATTAAAATTTATAGGCATTAATATAATAATGTCAAAGATTATATTAATGCCTTTTTATACAGATTTGTTAAAGTTTTAACTAAAATAAGCTTGCATATATAGTTAATATAGTATTTCATACAGAACATATTAATACGAGGAGTGTAGTTATGAAAGATATAATTGTAATAGGTGGAGGACCAGGTGGTTATGTGGCTGCCATTAGAGCAGCGCAATTAGGAGCAAAAGTGTGTCTTATAGAAAAAGAAAATTTAGGTGGGACATGTTTAAATTATGGGTGTATTCCAACTAAAACCATATATAGAACTGCAGAACTTTTTAATAACTTAAGGCATATTGAAGACTTTGGTATTAAAGCAAATAATCCTGAAATAGATGTAGATAAAATTCAAGAAAGAAAAGGAAGCATTATAAAAACTTTAGTAACTGGAATAGAAGCTCTTTTAAAGGGAAATAATGTAGAACTTATAAGGGGTAAAGCTACATTAATTGATAAAAATACTGTAACAGTATGCAACGAAGAAGAAATAACTATTAAAGGCAAAAATATAATTATAGCTACTGGATCTCAAGCTGAAATCCCATCCATTGAAGGAGTATATGATAGTAAAAATATTATAACAAGCACTGAACTTTTAGATTTTAATCATATACCAAAATCCTTAGTAGTTATAGGTGGTGGAGTAATTGGAATGGAGTTTGCCAGCATTTTTAATGCTATGGGAAGTAAAGTTACAGTGATAGTTGCGAGAAATTCTATACTATACGATATAGATAAAGATATTTCAAAGAGATATTCAGCTATGGCAAAAAAGTCTGGAATAGAGATTCTTACTTCAACTAAAGTTATGAGTTTTAGAGAGACTGAAGAAATAGTTATACAATGTCAGGGTAAGAAAGGTGACTTTGAAGTAAGAGGGGAGAAAGTACTTCTTGCAAAGGGAAGAAAACCTAATTTTGAAGGTATTGATGTAGATAGATTAGGAATAAACACATATAAAAAAGGCATAGTGGTTGACGAAAATTATGAAACTTCTTTAAAGGGTGTATATGCGGTTGGAGATGTTAATGGGATTTCACTTCTTGCTCATGCAGCTTCCCACCAAGGGGTAGAAACTGTGGAACATATATTATTAAATAAACCTTGTCATAAAGCAGTGATTCCTTCTTGTATTTTTACTTTTCCTGAAATAGCAGTAGTAGGAATTACAGAAGAAGAAGCTAAAGAAAAGGGAATAAACTATAAAAAAAATAAATTCTTGTTTGGTGCCAATGGAAAAGCTTTAGCTTTAGGTGAAGGTGAAGGTTTGGTAAAAGTTATAAGCGATGAAAATAATGTGATTTTAGGTGTGCACATTCTTGGACCCCATGGGTCAGATTTAATACTAGAAGGCACTATAATGGTTGAAAAGGAAATGACGGTGTCAGAGCTGAAAGAAGTGGTTCATAGTCATCCAACGTTAGGCGAGGCACTACATGAAGCTGTCTTAGGATTAAATAAAGAAGCTATACACAGTATAAATAGGTAACTACTATTTTTAAAATATGCATTATATTGTATTCAAAATAAAAAGGAGAAAAAATGAGATATATTGATAATAATTGCACAGATCCTTATTTCAATTTAGCTCTAGAGGAGTATTTATTAAGAGAAAAGAATGGTGAATATTTTGTACTTTGGAGAGATGAACCTTGTATAGTAGTTGGAAAAAATCAAAATACTTTATCAGAGATTAATGAGGAATACATTAAAAAGCATGATATAAAAGTTGTAAGGAGACAAAGTGGAGGTGGAGCTGTTTTTCATGACCTTGGGAATTTAAACTTTACATTTATAGTTGAGGATGATGGAAAAAAATTCAATGATTTTAAGACCTTTGTTATTCCAATCATAGGTGTATTAAATGAATTAGGAGTAAAGGCAGAGTTTTCAGGGAGAAATGATCTTTTAATAGATGGTAAAAAGTTTTCTGGAAATGCTCAATGTAAATATAAAAATAGAGTAATGCATCATGGGACTTTATTATTTTCTTCTGACATAGTTAACTTAAGTGATGCTTTAATTTCTAAACCCATAAAATTTTCAGATAAAGCAGTTAAATCTGTATCTAGTAGAATTACAAATATTAGTGAACATTTAAAGGAATCCTTTAGTGTTACAGATTTTAAAAATAAAATATTCGAGTATATCGGTAGAGAAGAAAAAGATAAGGTTATAACTACTTTAGATAATGAGGAAATTGAAGAGGTTAAAAATCTAGTTAAAACTAAATATGAAACTTGGCAGTGGAATTTTGGACAGTCGCCCAAATATAACTTTTATAATGAGAAAAAGTTATCTGCTGGAACTATAGAGTTAAGTATTGATGTTGAAAAGGGTATAATGCAGCACATAAGAATTTTTGGAGATTTCTTTGGAGAAGGAAATATTGAAGATATTGAAAAAGCTCTTATAGGTAAAAAGCATAATACTGAAGAAATTCATAGAGTAATAGATAATATTAATATAAAGAATTATTTTGGAAATGTAAGTAAACAAGAGCTTTTAAGCTTATTTTTTGTATAAGATTATTTAAATTAGGCGATAGAATTTAATTACAGTATATACAAAGGAAATATAGGGACACAAAAAACACATTTAAGGTAAGATAAACTATATAAAAATATTTACTAATATTTGTTATTTAGGGTATAATTAAATTAATTTTATAAAGGGAGTGATGGTAATGGGATTATTTAGTAGTGTAATAGGAAATGCGTCAGAGGTGGATATCAATAAAATCAAGGAAGACTATATGAAATTATTAGGTTCTAATGAACAAATAGAAAAAGCATACAAGTTAGTAAGAGATATGATTATATTTACAAATAAAAGATTAATTATTATTGATAAGCAAGGGGTTACTGGTAAAAAGGTAGAGTATCATTCAGTACCATATAGAGCAATTACTAATTTCAAAGTGGAAACATCAGGACATTTTGATTTAGATGCAGAACTTAAAATATTTGTTTCAGGGATGAGCATGCCGATAGAAAAGACCTTTAGCAGCAGTTGTAACATTTATGAAGTACAATCAATATTAGCAGAATATTGTAGTAGATAGTATAAACATAAGAGTGCTTGATAATGAGTAGTGGAAGCTAAGATTAAAATTAAAGAAAAAATAGTTTGCATATTTAAAAGTGGATTCTTGATGAATCCACTTTTATATCTCCAATTAAATTAAATGTATAAACTTTATATTGCTAGTTATGAATTAATATTATCTATTTTTCAACTATACTCTTAAGCTCCATAAGATTGGAAATCTCATATGTAGGGTTTATAGCACTTTTGTTTATAATCTTATTAGAATTAAACCAGCAGGTATCTATACCAAAATTTATTCCCCCTTGTATATCTGAAGTTAAGCTATCGCCTACCATTAATACTTTGGTTTTATCAGTATGATTTATATTTTTTAAAGTATGTTCAAATATTCTCGGATCTGGCTTAGATACTTCAATTTCATCAGATACTACTATATCATCAAAGTATCCTCCTATGACAGATTTTCTTATTCTATTATCTTGTACATCCTTAAGACCGTTAGTGATTATAATAAGCCTATAATTTTTATGTAGACTTTCTATAAGAGCTATACTATCATCATATAAAAATGATGCACTGGATAAATGTTTTACATATGATTTTGCAAAATTAACTTCATCAAATTTAGCATTTAATTTATATAATAGTCTTCTAAATCTTTCAATATTCAAATCACTCTGAATGATAAGTCCATTTTCAAACTCTTTCCATATAATTGTATTTATATCCTTATATACTTTTAAATGATAATTTTCATCATAATCTATGCCAAACTCAATCATAGTATTTTTAAGAGCGTATCTCTCAGATTTTTTAAAATCAAATAAAGTTTCATCTGCATCAAAAATTATAACTTCGTAATTCATAATAAACCTCCATCTATACTTTACATCCTCTATTTCATAAGTTACCATATTGATGTATATATCTATAGGACATATGTCATGATAAGGAGAATTTATGAAAAAAATATTGAATCAGCAACTCTTAAACAAGTATTTTGCTAAGTATAATATAGAAGATCTATTTGATGAGGATATAATAAACTATGCTCAACTCCATTTTTATGAAAAAGATGAAATTATATTAGAAGCGGAGGATGAACTTGAATATTACTATTTGCTTGTAGATGGGAAAATTAAAATATCATATCTTTTTGAAAATGGTAAATCAATGCTATTAAAGTTTTATAAAGACTTTAATACTATAGGAGATTTAGAGTTTTTAAAAAATAAGCCCATACAATGTAATGTTGAAGCTATAGAAAATACTTTTTTAATTGCCATACCATCAACTATACTTAGAGCAAATTATATTGATAATGTGAACTTTTTACATCATTTAGTAGGTTCTTTAAGTGAAAAACTTCATGAAACCATTAATAATAGTTCATATAACTTTGTATATCCTCTTGTAAATAGGCTAGCTAGCTACCTAGTTGAGCATTTAGAAGATGATAGAAATTATATACTTTTAAACTCACCATTTAAAGAGATTGCTGAATTTTTAGGAACAACTTATAGGCATTTAGTGAGAACATTTAAAGAGCTTGAATCAAAATCAATTATAAAATGTGATAATAAAAAAATATATATATTAGATGAGGATAGACTTAATGAGTTATCTAAAAATGTGTATATGAAATCCCTTTAGATATAGAAGCAATACGTCTAAATGTAGAAGAAGCATTCATAAGATAAAATTATTTATAATATATATAACATAGATAAATAATTAAGGGGGCTATTATGAGTTATACTACTGAAAGACAACCACAAGGTATTGCCAAAAGTGCAGAAGGATTTTTAAGAGAAGGGCTTGTTGCAGAAGTTGTAGCAATAAATGATTATAGTCATTTTATAACAATTACAGAAAATAAAGAACTTAAGGAATTATTTCATCATATTATGGAAGATGAAAAGAGACATTATGCAATGTTTTTAAATGCTCTAAGATGTATTGATCCAGAGCAAGCTGCTTTAGAAGAAGAAGCTAGGGAACATGTAAATATATCATCTAAGGAAAAGTATAAAGATTATACTAATAAATATGATAAGGATGTTAATCTACTTGTAACTATTAGAGAGGGAATAAAGGGAGAGTTAGAGGCTATTTTGCTTTATGAACAATTTGTTAGAAACTTAGATAACAGTACTTTAGTTAAAATAATAAATGAAATAACTAGAGATGAAAAGGAACATGTGGAAGAATTAACTAGAGCTTTAGTTATTTTAGATAAAGATAATTATGGAACATTATAAGAAAGTATAAAATAATCTGTGTAAACCCAATAAGAAGAATATGATTATTCTTATATAATTTGGGGAGCACAGATTATATTTTTAATGTAATAGAGACTTTAAGTGTACTGAGTTAATTCCTCAAAAATATCAATACCTCTGTCGTCATATAAGAAAAACACAGTTCCTGTTTCAAGGTCTATGATGTAAACAGAACAATCAAGCTCTGTGTTATCCCCTAAATCAGAGGTAATTATTTTACGAAAAAGTGTTTCAATATCAATTTTATTGGTTTTCCATATATATCTTATACCATGAAAGGTTTCTTCTTCGTCAGTCCAATGAAAGGGAATGGTTTGGTTTTCGGCCGCTGCAAGGCATGACTCAACAAATTCTTTTTCGTTCTTTACCGCACGATTGTATTTATCTTCATAAATAACGGCTAAATTATTAGTAAAATGTTTCTGTATATAGAGCTTTATGGCAAGCTGAGAGCAAGTATCAATATATTCCGTTCTTGTATTTAGAGCATCATCATAGGGATTATCACACTCTAATGGAAACTCTTTACAGAAGTGGGTAGTTAATAATGATTGGTTTAACAATTGGTTTCTAAACATTCCAATTGCTTCATACGTATGATGTGACCATTCGCTCCAAAAGGCAAAATATCCATCTCTTTCATAAGGTTCGTCTGGTAAAATTTTAGGTGAACACTGGTTATAAAACTTCTCAACAGCCCTAGAAAATCGTAAAACCTCATTTCGATATTTTAGCAATGAAACCGTGTAGGTGGTTCCTTCTTCCGTTTGGATAACAACCACATCTGTCTTGTGCGTAACAGAATAATCAATACCATTATCGCATCCAATTATTGTTACTTCACTCAAATTGTCAGATGCAAATAAACTGTTACCACAACAAGGAAGCATCTGTTCATAAGGAGTAATCGCATGATCATGTGTTAAGGTTCTAAGCATCTGTAGTGCAGAAGCACTTGTACAGCATGAGTAATTTAACCGTGTATCTCCGATTGTGACTGTAACATCTCCGTGTAGGCATAAATCTTTTGGAGCGTCTTCAGAATCATCAATCCAGCAGAGATTTGACCAAGAAATTACAAATGGTGTGTCTTTCATTATCATAAGCCATCCTCCTAAAAGAGAGTTTCTAATGTAATGTCATGGAATATATGCATAAACTGTTGATTGCAGAACACAGCATTTTCAATTAGGGATTCTATGCTATCAAATGCCTGCTCATCCTCGGATATCCACAAAGAAACCGTCTTGGCAGAGCCGTTTTTTGAAATAAAGCATTTTATCTCCTTGTATGAAAACTCAAGCTCACGCCCTGCATTTATCAAATATAACAATGCAGCTAAGGAATGATACTGAAACAACTCATTTGCTAGGTTATCATACAAGTTTTCGGACATATCCTCAAGTACATATTTTCCTTTTGTGCCATCAGCATTAATATAAAATCCATCAATGATTTCATTGATACCTCCACCAAATGACCAGTTGTTGGATTCAATAAAACCAATAAATTTATTGAAAAATTCATCTTCAGATAGATTCATTGGCACTTCTACGCAGCCTTGTATCTCAAATTCTTTGCTCAAAATAATCACCACCTATCATATAAATTCAATTTATAAGCGTAAATCTCATCAACTACCTTTTAGTAAATATTTGCATGGTTGTATTTTTTATCATTTTACCATGACCAGACAAATACATCAACGGCTTAAATATGAGCAGCAAAGAAGAAGAAATTGTAAAGAAACAAGAATAATGCTATGCTTATATAAAACCTTAAAAATTGATAAATATAAGAATGAATAATTAACATGAAAGAACATAATTGGGAGCGATATTATGAATATAAAAATAGAAAAAAACTGTGATAATGTAGATTGGAGCTTGATTCCAGAAATATTAAAGCTGGGAGGTATGGGGTATTTTGATGAAGAAACCCATAAGAAAGCATTTGAAAATAGTTATATTACTGTGTTTGTATATGATAACAATAGGCTTATTGGATTTGGAAGAGCATTATCAGATGGAGTTTATCAAGGTGCAATTTATGATGTAGCTATATTACCACAGTATCAAGGTAAAGGTATAGGAAAGTTAATAGTAAGCACTATACTTGAGTCATTGCCAGGATGCAATGTGATTTTATATGCTGCTAAGGGAAAAGAAGGATTCTATAATAGCTTTAATTTTAGAAAGATGAAAACTGGCATGGCTTTATTTAATAATGCTGAAAAAATGAAAGAAAAGGGATTTATTGAATAGAAAACTTTACAAAAAATATTATTATAAACCCTTTAATAATTTATAGATGAATATTATAATATTTAGAGAGACTAAATTATATGACTATTATAATTATTTAGATATTTTAAAAATTAATTACTTTTATATCTAAGATTAAAGAATAATAGGAATATAAAATTTATATTATCGGGAGGGCGAAAAATGATAACAGTAAACAAAGAAAAGGTTCTAAATACAGCAAAAGAAATATTGCTTATTGATAGCCCAAGTGGATTTTGTTATGACGTTATGGACAAAATCCAATCAATGACAGAAGAACTAGGTTATGCTTTTGAAAAGACTGTTAAAGGCTGTGGAGTTATAACTGTTCCAGGAAAAAGTAGTGATAAAGTAATAGGGTTATCTGCACATGTAGATACATTAGGAGCTATGGTAAGATCTATTTCTAGTGAAGGTACTTTAAAGTTTACTTTAATTGGAGGACCAATAGTTCCTACTTTAGATGCTGAATATTGTAAGGTTAGAACTAGAGATGGAAAAATATATAATGGAACATTCTTAAGTACTAGTCCTGCTATTCACGTGTATGAAGATGCAAAATCTAAAGCTCGTGATCCAAAGAATATGGAAGTAAGACTTGATGAAGTTGTAAAATCTAAAGAAGATGTAGAAAAACTAGGCATATGCCCTGGAGATTTTATATTTATAGATCCTAAAACTACTATAACAGAAAGTGGATTTTTGAAATCTAGATTTATAGATGATAAAGGTAGCGTTGCATGTTTAATGAATCTTCTTCATATATTAAGTAGTGAAAAGATAGTTCCTACCTATACTACTAAAGTATTTATATCTGTTTATGAAGAAGTTGGACATGGTTCAGCTTATATACCATCAGATATAACAGAAATGATAGCTGTAGATATGGGATGTATTGGAGAAGATTTATCTTGTACAGAATATGATGTTTCTATCTGTGCTAAGGATTCTAATGGGCCATATGATTTTAATATGACTACAGACCTAGTAAATCTTGCTAAAAGCAACGAAATAAAATATGCTGTAGACATTTATCCAATGTACGGTTCAGATGTTGGAGCAGCACTTAGTGGTGGAAATAATATTAAAGGAGCACTAATAGGACCTGGAGTTCATGCTTCTCATGGAATGGAAAGAACTCACTACACAGCTTTAGAAGGAACAATAAAATTATTATATGCTTACTTAACAAGATAGGTATTAAGACTCAATTTATCATTAGATATGGTAGGTTGAGTCTTATTTCTACAAGAAATTTTCCCCATGATTAAAGATATTGAAAAATCTATAACAACATATAAGCAAAGTATAATTTGGTTTACATATAATTCAATATTAAGTATAATTTAGATATATTATGGATATGAATTTTACGATAAAAAGGGGGAGACATATTGAATTTTAAAATAAAAAAAGAAATTATTATTACCATTGCCTTTGTGATAGGATTTATCCTTTTAATAGGAGGAATGTACATATCATTGCCAGCTAATGAGAAAAGCTATATAGGCAAAAATTCTTCTAATATAGATTTCACTAATTATGAGGATTATTCTGCATTAGAAATTTTTGATGATAGTGTAAAGGATAAAAAGATAGTTTTGACTAATGAGGAAATTGGAATAAAGGAGAATGCGCAAATTCAATATAAATTTATATCTTACTTAATGGATACATGGAAGTTAAAATATTTTTTAGTTGATGTAGGGTATGCAGAAGCTGCAATTATAAATGAATACTTGCAGACTGGAGATGAAGCCTTACTAGAATCATATAATAATAGTTCTATGGGATATGCATTTATTGGAGATTCAAAGCAGGAAATGCTAAAAAAATTATACCTAAAAAATAGTCAGCTTTCCGATAATAAAAAATTAAATATAATGGGAATAGGAATAAATGAGTCCTTTCAATCTGTTGACTTATATTTTAAAAGGATAATTAGTAGAAATCCAGATTTAACAGATAAGCAAATAGAAAATATAAATAATATTTTGGAAAACTTAAAAAGTGAAGAGATTATAACAAATATAAGTAATGATGAGGAATTAGAAAAAAGAAATGAAATAATTTTAAAGCATATTGATAATTTTTATAGTGATATTAATGCTAATGAAGAAGAATATAAAGAAGCTTTAAATGATGATTTAAATAACATAAAAATTGTTTTAGATAATATAAGAAATTTGCAAGAAATTATGAAAACATATTATCAAGATGATTCAAATAATACAAATGGAAATGAAAAGTATTCTCAATATTTATATGATAATTTGAATAGTTTCTATAAAGATATGAATATGAAAAGATGTTATATTCATGTATACCAGATATATAGCTATCAACATAAAATTTTAGATGTAGATTTTTTAGGAGCAAAAATTGCAAAGGATAAGAAATTTAAGGATAAGGTTTTAGGGATTAATGTTATATACCAAAAAGGTAAATTTAATTTTGATAATACACATATGCAAATAAATGCAGCAAGAGAAGATTTAAATACGCTCCTCGAAGAAATAAAGTTAGATAAAGAGGATATGGTAATAGATTTAAACAACTCAAGAAGTCCATATAAAAGAAAATTTACTCCCATATATTTTCCATTTCCAGATGATATCTTATATTCACAAGAAGATGTAGCTGGGGAAGAAGTTGGAGGAATTATAGGAAAAAAACCAGGGGTAACTACTGATTATTTTCAAGGAGTAATTATTATAAAGAATCCTTCTATAGATGAAACTTATTATAATAGATTATATAATAATCAATAAATAATTGCTTTATTCAAGTCACTGCAATAAATGGCTTGAATTTATTATAATAAAGTATTATTCTAAAGATGGAGTACTAAATTTAAATTTTCATAAAATTAAATGTAAAGGTTTAAAAATCTAACGGAAAAGATAGAATAATCTAATCTGAAAGAAAACTATAAAACCAGAACCATAGGTATTATTATATATTATGGGTCTAGCTTTCTTTCTATATTAAGATGGCTAGACTTTTATTTTAGGTTAAGGATATTATAGAATTATATTGTAAAGGGGAAAATTATGATAAGAGATTTAATAGATAAGTTGGCTTTAACTAATGATTTATCTTCAGAGGAGTTATTGTACATATTAGATAATTTGGATGAAGAAAGTAAAAAATATTTAATAGAAAAAGCTCATGAAACTAGGATGAAAGTATATGGAGATAAAGTATATATAAGAGGTCTCATTGAATTCACTAATTACTGCAGCATGAATTGTGTTTATTGTGGAATTAGAGCAGAAAATAAAAATGCTGATAGATATAGACTTACTCTAGAAGAGATATTAGAATGTGCAGACCTAGGAGATGAACTAGGATATAAAACTTTTGTATTACAAGGTGGAGAAGATCCATATTATACAGATGAAAGATTAGTACAAGTTATTAAAGCTATAAAGCAAAGATATCCTGAAAATGCTATAACAATTTCTTTAGGAGAGAGAAGTTATGAATCCTATAAGAAACTTTATGATGCAGGTGCAGATAGATACTTATTAAGACACGAAACTGCTACAAAAGAACTTTATGATAGATTTCATCCAGGTGCTACCTTTGAGAATAGAAGACAATGCCTATACAATCTAAAGGAAATAGGATATCAAATAGGGGCAGGATTTATGGTGGGGTTACCTGGACAAGAAAATAAGGATTTAGTTAATGACTTAAGATTTATAAAAGAACTATCTCCTCATATGTGTGGATTGGGTCCTTTTATACCCCATAAGGACACAGTATTAAAGGATTGTAAATCAGGTACTTTAGAAAAAACTATTACTATGCTAGCTTTAGTAAGACTTTTAGTCCCAAATATTTTATTACCTGCTACTACAGCACTAGGTAGTATTAATCCTTTGGGAAGGGAGATGGGAATTAAAGCTGGAGCAAATGTTGTTATGCCTAACCTATCACCAAGAAGTGTGAGAGAGAAATATTCTCTTTATGATGGAAAGATATGCACTGGAGATGAAGCAGCAGAATGTAGATATTGTATTGAAAATAGAATAAAAAGTGCAGGATTCCAGTTAGATATTACTAGAGGAGATAATTTAGACTGGATACGTAAGCAATAGATTAGAAGGAGAGAGAGAATGAATACTACACCTAATTCTAATAGAACGCATATAGCTATATATGGTAAAACTAATGTAGGAAAATCATCATTATTAAATAAAATTCTTAGACAAGAAATTTCTATAGTTTCAGATGTAAGGGGAACTACTACAGACCCAGTTTCAAAGGCAATGGAGTTAATTCCAATTGGGCCAGTTCTATTTATTGATACAGCAGGACTTTGGGATGATACCAAGCTTGGAGCTGTAAGGAGTGAGAAAACTCTTGAAATAGTTAAGAGGACAGATTTAGCTCTATATGTTATGGATTCTGATGATATAGACATAAAAGCTTACGAAGAAGTAAAGTTAAATTTTAAAAAGTATAATGTGCCGCATATCCTTGTCATTAATAAGATAGATGTTTTAAATAATAATAAAATAATAGATTTGAAAAATGAGTTTTCTGAAGGTGTATTTGTATCTTCCATAACTGGTGAAGGAATTGAAACTTTAAAGGGAAAAATTATAGCTATGGTACAAGAGAATCAAGAGGAACTTCCCATAATAGGTGATTTATTACCTTATAATAGTAAGGTTGTTCTTGTAGTACCTATAGATTCAGAAGCACCGAAAGGAAGGTTAATATTACCTCAGGTTCAATGCATAAGAGATTGTTTAGATTATGGAATAAAAAGTTATGTAGTAAGAGATACAGAATTGGAATCTGCTCTGGTAGATATTAAGGATATAGACTTAGTAATAACAGATTCCCAAGCTTTTAAGAAGGTAGATAAAATAGTTCCATCTAATATTAAATTAACTAGTTTCTCTATGCTCTTTGCAAGACATAAAGGAGACCTATCTGTATTTGTAGAGGGGGCTAATAAAATCAAAGACCTTAATGAAAATTCACGAATACTTATATCAGAAAGCTGCTCTCATAATGTGTCTCATGAAGATATAGGAAAAGTTAAGATTCCAAAGCTTTTAAATAAGCATGTAGGATTTGATCTTAATTATGAATATAGAGTTGGTCATGATTTCCCAGAGGACATTGAAAAATATGATTTGATAATTCATTGTGGAGCATGTATGATAAATAGAAAAACTGTTATTAACAGAATAAATCAGTGCAAAGATAAGAAGGTTTCTATAACTAACTATGGAGTTATACTTGCGTATTTAACAGGTATTTTAGATCGAACCTTATCAATTTATAAAATGTAAATTATTCCATATAGAATATAAATTTGACAATTCAAATAGCAAGGTATAAAATATCTATGGGTGTAAAGCTTATTTTGCACCCATAAATAATAGCATAAGCATTAGGCTTCAGAGGACGATAATCTTCCACTGAGGCTATGTTCGTTGCCACGATACTCTACTTTAGTACTTAGTGGTAGAAATAAGTATTAAAATAGAATATTGTTGAGTGACTAAAGCTAAAGTAAAGGATGGAGAAAAGATGTCACCAAAGATTTTTACTCTTATTAAAGAGAAAAAGATTACTAAAGAGCAAGTAATGAAGGATGTTATGGCTGGAATTATAGTAGCTATAATAGCATTACCACTTTCAATTGCACTAGGTATATCTTCTGGAGTATCTCCGGAAAAAGGCCTCATCACTGCTATAGTTGCTGGATTTATAATTTCTTTTTTAGGTGGAAGTAGAGTGCAAATAGGAGGTCCCACCGGAGCTTTTGTAGTTATAGTTTATACTATAGTACAAATGTATGGTATTAATGGTCTTATAATAGCAACCCTTATGGCTGGAATTATGCTTGTTATAATGGGAGTATTAAAATTAGGAGATCTTATAAAGTATGTTCCACATACTATAACTGTAGGTTTTACTAGTGGGATAGCCATAACTTTATTATCTACACAAGTTAAAGATTTTTTAGGACTTAATATTAAAAATGTACCAGCAGAGTTTATACCTAAGTGGCAAAGCTACTTTTCTAATATGGGCACTTTAAATATTACTGCACTTTTAGTTGGAATTGGATGTATACTGATAATGGTGTTTTGGCCAAAGGTAAATAAAACTATTCCGGGTTCCGTTATAGCACTTATTGTATCTACTCTAGCAGTTCAGTTATTTAATTTACCAGTAGAAACAATAGGTAGTAGATATGCACAAATATCATCTAGTATACCAGTGCCTTCAATTCCCATGTTTGAAATAGAAACAATAAAAGTTTTATTTAAGCCAGCTATGACTATTGCCATATTAGCAGCTATAGAATCCCTATTATCAGCAGTTGTAGCAGATGGAATGATAGATGATAGTCATGATTCCAATATGGAGCTCATTGCTCAAGGTATTGGAAATATAGGTTCAGCTTTATTTGGAGGAATTCCAGCTACAGGAGCCATTGCAAGAACAGCAGCTAATGTTAAAAATGGTGGTAGAAGTCCAATTTCAGGAATGGTACATGCTATAACCTTATTATTAATAATGCTATTATTTATGCCTTTAGCTAAAATGATACCTATGACAACTTTGGCAGCAGTATTAATTGTAGTTTCTTATAATATGGGTGAGTGGTCAACCTTTAAATCCCTTCTTAAAGCACCAAAAAGTGATATTATAATTTTACTTTTAACTTTTATATTTACTATAGTATTTGATTTAGTAGTAGCTATAGAGATAGGAATGATTCTAGCTATGTTCTTATGGATAAGAAGATTAGCTGAAACTACAGATATTAAAAAAGTTCAAGGAATAAAAAGCAAAAGAAATAAAGATGGAGAAGTAATACAGATTGATAATAATAAAATTTTAATATATGAAGTAAACGGACCTTTCTTCTTTGGAGTAGTTCAAGATTTTATTAAGATGATAAGTAAAATTGAGACTGCAGCAGAAGTATTATTATTAGACATGAGGCATACTCAAGCATTAGATGCCAGTGCAATTTCAGCGCTAGAAAGGTTACACAATCATTGTAATAAGCACAATATAAAACTGATAATATCCAATCTACAACTACAACCTAAAAAAGCACTTACTAAAATGGAGTTTGTAAAATCCTTAGGTGAAGAAGCGGTGTTTAATACGAGAGAAGAAGGATTAAAGGCTGCACATGAGTATATAAATATAGAAGAAAAGCTTTTGGGATAAAATTAAAGGTTCTGTATAAATAGTTTACTATTTGCATACAGAACCTATTTTTATTATATAAGAGGACTTATATAAGAGGTTCTTTTACCTTTATTTATAAGCATTGATAGGCAGTCAGCGATTATACTCATGCCAACTTGAATTTCTTCTAAATTAGTGGCAGCATAACTAAGTCTTAAAGTGTTATCTATATTTTTATCTTTATTTACATAGAATACATTGCAAGGAACAATTAATACATCTTTTTTTGAACATTGAACATATAGCTCACTAGCAGAAACACCCTTAGGAAGTGTTACCCAAAAGTTAAGACCACCTTTAGGATCTATAAAATCTATGCCATATATTTTAAGCTTTTTTAGTTCTGATTTCATGGCATCATATTTTATTTTATACATCTCTATCATATATTTTAGATGTTTTTCCCAGTAACCATTTTTAAAATAAAGTTGCAGTGCTCTTTGAATTAATCCAGAAGAAGAAATATCAGTAGTATGTTTTGCTGCTAAAAGTTCATCTTTTATAGCTTGAGGAGAAATTATAAATCCTATTCTAAGTCCAGGCATTAAAAGCTTTGAGAAGCTTTTGATATAGATAACCCTATTTTTACTATCCATAGATTTAAGGGTTTTGCTCTTAACAGAACTATCATAGGAAAGTCCAGATAAAGAATCATCCTCCACCAAATATAAATCGTATTTATCAGCTAAAGCTAATAGCTGATTAAGTTTTTCTTCAGAATAAGAGGCTGTAGTAGGATTTTGAAATTGAGTCATTACATATATTAATTTAGGTTTATATATTTTAATATTTGCTTCTAATAACTTTAAATTTATGCCATCAGCTTCCATGGGTACACCGATGATATTAGCTCCTCTAGATTTAAATACTGCAACAGCTCCTGTATAAGTAGGATTTTCTGTAATAACATAATCACCAGGACTTAGTAGAGCTTTACCAATTATATCAATACCCTGTTGAGCACCAGAAACTATTTGAATGCTATCTGGAGTAGCACTTATTCCATACTCTTGAAGAAAATAATCACATAAAGAAGATCTAAGAGGTTCATAACCATTGCTTTCTTGGTATCCAAATGCGTAACCTTTATCTCTATCTAGGACTTCATTTAAAGCAGATTTAAAGGCTTCAAAAGGGAAGATACCTGGATCAGGAGTAGCACTAGCAAAGTTAATAGTAGTTGAAGACATAGCAATTTGACCATTAGACATAAGCTTAAAGTCTTCCTGGTAGTTAGGAGAAGCTACATAGGTATTATGTGAATCTAGATTTTCAGAATTTATACCTCTACTATTGGAGGGGGAGGATGAAATATCATAACTCATATAGATATTATCTTGCTCTGCTACATAATATCCACTTCCTTTTATAGCGTTAACATATCCGTTTATCTCAAGTTGTTTATAGGCATTAACTATAGTTACATTATTAACTTCTAATTCATTAGCTAATTTACGAATAGGGGGAAGCTTATCACCAATTTTTAAAGTGTTAGATTTTATTAATGCTTCAATTTTATTAGCTACTTGAAGGTACATAGGTATTGTTGAAGATTTATCTAATTCTATTGAAATAGAGTTCATTATTAATACTCCTTTCATTATTCTAAATATAATTATTGTATCGTTACAATAATTATATATTTAAGTAATGATATTGTAAAGAAAAGATTGAAGATAATTATAAGAAAAGAGCATTAATACTGCTTATAAATGTATTAATACTCCTTTTCTTGCTTATTATATTTTAGGAAGAATGCATTTTAAAAATATTTTAAGAGCATCTTTAAAGTAATATATTTTATAATCTACTGGAATAGTTGAAATTCATAGCCTTGTGCTTTGGCTTCTTTTAGTACAGAATCAAGGATTTCTGTGTTGGTCTTAGAAACTGCATGAACAAGAAGAATTGCGCCATTGTGTAAGCCGTTCATTATAGTATCTTTTGCTTTAACTGGATCAGGTTGTTTGTTTATATCCCAATCATGATATGCAAAACTCCAGAATAATGTTTTATAACCTAGATTTTTTGTCATAGCTAAAGATTTCTCGGAATATTCACCCATTGGTGGTCTGAAATAAAGTGGCATATTTTCACCAGTAATTTCTTTAAACTTTGATTCTACATCTGAAAATTCATTGTTAAATTTCTCCTCTGATCTAGTAACATCTGGCATAGAAGGATGATGATTTGTGTGATTACCAACAATATGACCTTCTTCTACCATTCTTTTTATAATATCTGGATTATCTTTTACATAAGGTGAAGTTACAAAGAATATAGCCTTAACACCATTTGCTTTTAGTATATCTAAAATTTTAGGGGTATATCCATTTTCATAACCTTCATCAAAGGTTAAATAAAGTACCTTTTTACTAGTATCTCCTACGTAATGAGCATCATATTTATTTAAATCAAAATTTAATTTTAAATTTACTTCTGGTGTTACATGTTGTTTATTTGGTTTAAACCACCATGCTATTTTTTCATTGCTAAGATTAGTAGTATCTATTTTTGAAGCTATTGGAGCAGGATCTTCATTAGATGGGCTATTAGAGCTATCATTGGATATATTTTCATCTCCCTCTGATGGCTTAACTGCTAAATCATCTTTTGAGGATGAAGGATTTCTCTGATTATTTTGAGAAGATCCCTTAATTATTTCATCATCAATTTCTTTCACAGTATTAAATACACTTTTATTTTCATCCTTGTCTGTAGTTGAGTTTGAGGTAGACCCTGTGTTAGAAATACATCCAACAAACATAAAAGAACTTATAATTACAAGGACTAAACTTAAATTACGTATAAATTTTTTACTCATTTTAATCCTCCTTTTTAAAATATCATTTGTGACTTTAGTAATTAATATACGAATAGCATGTGTTTATAGTTAATAAAAAATACAAAAAATTTTTCTACTTTAGTAATAAAAATATGTTTAACCTTTAGTAAGATTATCTTATAATGAAATGTAGAATATCGTACTATTTCCATAGTTCACTATTTAGATAGGTAAATAGGTAAATAGCCAAATAGCTATATAGGAAACTATTTAACTATTTAACTATTTGTTCTATTCATGCGGGTTTCGAGGCATTTTTCATTTAAATAGTAAGATTGGAAATATATAAAATATGAATATTAATAATTGCTTTGTTAGTGAAAAATAAAGGTTTAAGGGGCAATGGGAATGATAAAGGTATTAACAGATACAACAATATATATTAAAGATGGAAAAATTGCAGACCATGGAGAGCCTTTAGTTATAGAAAAAGGATGTTACGCAGTACCTGGCTTTATAGATGAGCATACCCATGGTGGATACGGAATAGATGTCATGGACACTGATTATGAAGGTTTAAGAAATCTAACTAATAAATTGCCAGGAGAAGGAGTTACAGCTTTTCTTCCAACCACCATGACTGCAAGTTTGAAAAAAATAAGAGAAGCTATTGATAATACTTTAAAGGTTAAAAACCATAATGATAATAATGAAGTAGTTGGAGCAGAAATAATTGGACTTCATTTGGAAGGTCCCTTTATAAATAAAAAGTATAAGGGAGCTCAGGCTGAGAATTATATTTTAACCCCAGATAGTGAGATAATGAAGGAGCTTATAAAACATTCTCACAATAACATTAAAAAGGTTACTTATGCTCCTGAATTAGACAATAAGTTCGAATTTATAAAATGTCTTACAAATAAAAATATTATTCCATCAGTAGGGCATAGTGATGGAACTTTTTCTCAAATAGAAATAGCAGTAGAAAAGGGTCTTTCAAGTGTTACACATTTTCACAATGGACAAAGCCCTCATCATCACAGAGAACCTGGAGTAGTTACTGCTGGTTTTACTTTTGATGAATTAGGTGTAGAAATAATATGTGATGGAATACATCTTCACAAAGACACCATAAAAGCTGTTTATAAAATAAAGGGAAGGGAAAAAATAATATTAGTAACAGATTCGATGGAAGCTAAAGGGTTAAAAGATGGTGAGTACAAACTTGGTGGACAAAAGGTTATTAAAATTAGAAATGAAGCTAGACTTGAAGATACAACCTTAGCTGGAAGTTGTTTAACTATGATAGATGCTGTAAAGAATATAATAAAATTCACTGGATGTACCTTAGAAGACGCTGTCACTATGGCAAGTACAAATCCAGCTAGGAATTTAAATATACTTCATAGGAAGGGTAGTTTAGATAAAGGCAAGGACTGTGATATTGTAATATTAGATAATAAGTATAATATTGTAAAGACTCTATGTAAAGGAAAAGTTGTGTTTAAAAATAGATAAAAATTTTAAGGATTAAGAAGGGAGAAATAATATTATGGCAAAGAAAAATAGTAAAAATAATGACTTTTTAAATACTCATAGAAATAGCTCATCACCTAAGATATATTCTCTTTTATTGGATTTAGTAAATAATGATAGAGAAGACTTAGCCAAAATTGTATTAAAGGTAGATTATTTGCTTCAATATACCAGTAATGCTATAAAACAAAGGGATTATGCAGAAGCAAAAGAGGCTATAGAAAAGGCTAGAGAAAGAATTGATAGTTTAAAGGCTGAAAATGTGGATGTAGAGTATTTAGAATACCTCTACCAAGGGATAATTAAAAATTGCAAGACAGTTAAATAATATAACTACATAATTTTATAGCTTTATTTTAGTAAAGAGTATATACTTAATTGGAATGAGCTAAGAGTTAGAACTCTGTTTATTCTATAGGGAATTTAACTAGTAGAGATAATAAAGGAGATTTTATGAGAAATTTAAAAATGGTAATAGAATATGATGGAACTAGATATAAAGGATGGCAAAAGCAAAAGGATAATGTTGCTACTATACAAGATAAAATTGAAAATGTATTAAGTAAGATGACTAATGAGGATATTCAAGTTATAGGTTGTGGGAGAACAGACACAGGAGTACATGCTAAAAACTATATAGCTAATTTTCATACTAAATCTACCCTTACCAATGAAGATATTTTGAACTATCTTTATGAATTTTTACCAGAGGATATAGTTGTAAAATCAGTAGCTGATGTTCACGAAAGATTTCACTCTAGATATAATGCAAAGGCAAAAACCTATGAGTATACTATAAACAATGGAAAATATAGAAATGTATTTAATAGAAAATTTACATACCACATTGAAGAAGAAATAAATTTAAATGCTATGATGGCAGCTGCAGATGTTTTGGTTGGTACCCATGATTTTAAGAGTTTTACAAGCTTAAAATCAGATAATAAATCCACTGTTAGAACTATAAATTATATTGATATAACAAAGGATGATGAGATTATTAAAATAGAGGTCAATGGAGATGGATTCCTTTTAAATATGGTTAGAATAATAGTTGGAACTCTTTTAGAAGTTGGAAAAAGTCAGTTAAAGCCAAGTGATGTTGCTAAAATTTTAGAGGCAAAAGAGAGAGCACAAGCTGGACCAATGGCTCAAGCTAAAGGATTATGCTTAAAAGAGGTTGAATATAATTAATTTTAAGAGAGCAATAATGCTCTCTTTTGTATAAGTATTGAAATTTTGTTTACCCTAAATAGAGAATGATTATTTAAGGTGGACATAAAATGGGTAAATTAAAGACGTTACAAATAATAAAGACATTTCCTAGAAATATACATATAATGGTAGCGAGTGAAGCTCTATGTGCTCTGGGCATGGGAATGTTTTTCTTTTTGCAAATTTTATATTATGATTTTATAGGTTTATCAGCTGAAGCTATAGGAACAATATTTTCTATAGGCTCCCTATTTACTTTGACAGGCTTTTTTGTAGGACCATTTATTAAAATACTTGGAAGAAAGAGAATTTTATGTATAGGATTATTAATTTGTGCCATAGGAGTTGGGTTTCATATGGGGTTTAGAGCAATGATAATTCTTATGTTTGGTCAAATTCTTATAAATATAGGTACGTGTCTTATAAATGTTACAGAGTTACAATTGTTGTATTCATATACTATAGGTAAAAAGGAATGTTGTGCCTATAGCTATAAGTATTCCGTAAATTTAATAGCCGGAGCTGTAGGAGCACTAATAGCTGGAAATATAACAGGAATAGAATATTTTGCGAGAATAGGGTATAAAAAGTTATTTCTACTAGCAGCTATAATTCTAATAGTGACTTCAACTATTAGATGCTTATTGCTACCTAAGGATATAACTAATGTAGCAGAGAATGAAGAAGTAAAGAAAAGTATGAGGGAAACAATAGAATGCTTAAAGTCTGATAAGCAAATTAGACTTTTTTCTATGCTTTTATTTATTAATGCCATAGGATTTAGTGGTGTAGCACCTTATAATAACTTAATATTAAAGAATTATTTTGGTTTAGGAAATAATATAATATCTTATATAACTTTTTCATTAACTATTTTAAGTATGTTTGGGCTTATTTTAATGCCAGGGATTATAGAACGGATGGGGGTAAAGAAATTTAACCTGACTGTATTTATAATTGCAATTATCAGTTGTTTTATGTTAGCAGTGGTTTCTAGCAGTGAATTGTTTATACTTTTCTTAGTTATTAGAGGTATATCTGTTGGTCTTATAATTTACTCTTTAGATAGTCTGATGATGAGTAATATAGCCATAGAGCATCGAGATATATTTGCATCATTAAAGATGCTAGCTAATGGATTCTCATTAGCTATAGGGAATTTTCTTGGTGGAACTATTTTGAATAACTTGGGATATAGATATAATTATTTATACGGTTTTATTATACTTATTTGTGCTACTATATTTTTCTATCTTAAGGTTAGAAGATATATGACAAGTACTACAATAAATAGATCTTGTTCCTGTAATTTTAAGGCTAGACATATTGAATATAAGAAATAGTAGAAGTTGATAAAATAATTAACATAGACCATGTGCTTACTTGATAAATGTGGGGGAGCATATGGTCTATTGTAGTTTAATAGAGTATCATATATAATATATTTATAGCTTAATAAATGACATAAAGTAGGAGGAATCTGTATGGGGGTTACAATAAAGGACATTGCGAAGATTGCCCAAGTGTCGGCAACTACGGTTTCTAATGTTATTAATGGAAAGACAGCAAAAACTACAGAGGAGACAAAACAGAGAATACTAAATTTAATTAAGGAGCTTGACTATAAACCGAATGCCATGGCTAGGAGTTTGGTTAATGGAGAAACTAAGCTTATTGGGGTTATTTTGCCGGATATTTCTAGTTTTTATTTTTCACGAATAATTAAGGGTATTGAGGAAACGGCAGAGGAGCATGGATACAGCATATTAGTTTGCAGTACATATAATGATGCAGAAAATGAACATAAGTATATTAACCTAATGAGAGAGCACTGTGTAGATGGTATTATAATTGCGCCTAGTTTAATAAAGGAGAGTTGGCAATTTGAAGATTTATTAAGAATTAAGTATCCTATGGTGGCTATTCATCGTAGCATTAGTAGCAGTGAAGACGTTTGCAATGTATATCTAGATAGTTATAGGGATGGTTATGAAGCAACTAAATATCTTATTGAATTAGGACATAAAAATATAGGATGTATTAATGGAACACCTTGGTTAGCAAATTGTGGAGATGGCATGGAAGGGTATAGACAAGCTATGAAAGATCATAGCTTAGAAATAGATGATGAATGGACATACTCTTCTATGCATGATGTAGAAACTGGTATTAAGGGAGCAGAGAAACTTTTAAGGTGTAATAATAAGGTTACAGCTATAGTAGCTTGTTCTGATGTTATTGCTTATGGAGTTTATAAAGTTGCCAATAAGGTTAAGATATCTATACCATATGATTTATCTGTTATAGGTATTGATGATTTGGTTTTTTCTGAAATTATAACGCCAGCACTTACAACCTTTAAACAACCTATAAAAGAAATGGCTAGAAAAGCCACTGAAGAGTTGATATCTATAATTTTACGACAACCAAGAGAACAATCAGAGTATAGGTATACATCTGAATTAGTTGTGAGAGAAAGTGTAGAAAGAATATAGTTTATTTTTGAAAAGAGGTAGTATATATGAAGTTGATTTCGTGGAATGTTAATGGCATTAGAGCTTGCGTTCAAAAAGGATTTTTAGATTTCTTTAAAGAAGTAGATGCAGATATGTTTTGTATTCAAGAAAGTAAAGTTCAAGGTGGGCAGATAGAACTTGCTTTAGAAGGATATCATCAATACTGGAATTATGCTGAAAAAAAAGGATATTCAGGAACTGCTATATTTACAAAGATAGAACCTATAAATGTATCATATGGCATTGGAATAGAAGAACATGATAAAGAAGGTAGAGTAATTACTTTAGAGTTTGAAAAGTTTTATCTTGTAACAGTATATACTCCAAACTCTAAGTCGGAGTTAGAAAGACTTGATTATAGAATGGTTTGGGAAGATGAATTTAGAAAACATCTTAAAAATTTAGATGAAAATAAACCAGTGATAGTCTGTGGAGATTTAAATGTAGCTCATAAGGAGATAGATCTTAAAAATCCTAAAAATAATAGAAGAAATGCAGGATTTACTGATGAAGAAAGAAATAAATTCACTGAATTATTAGATTCTGGATTTATAGATACCTTTAGAAATTTTTATCCTGATTTAGAAGGAACATATTCTTGGTGGTCTTATAGATTTAAAGCTAGAGAGAAAAATGCAGGATGGAGAATTGATTATTTCTGTACCTCAGAAAGATTAAAGGAAAATTTAATTTCAGCTAAGATACATACAGAAATATTAGGTTCAGACCATTGTCCAGTAGAACTTGAAATTAATATTTAACATTTAATGTAATATTATTCCATAAACTTAAATATAATATATAAAATTATACTTAAGTAAATATGGAGGGGTTACTATGATAATAGATGCTAGTTTAAGAGATTTAAAAATTAAGGGAAGAAAATTTAGAAATGAAGGAAGAACTGTGGGAATGATACTTAGAAGTAATGGGGATACTTTGCCGATTAGTATTAAACGTTCAGATATGGATAAATTTCTAAAAAAATATGGAGACCATAGTGATGTAACTTTAAGGGTTGATGGAGAAAATATTAATACATCCATAATAGAAGTACAAAGAGATCTATTACTTCATTATGCACATAATGTGCAGTTTAAAGAAATTTAAATTATAGTTTGAAAAATCCCCAGTTAAATTGATAATTCTCAATTTAACTGGGGATTTTTCTTATTTTAGTATCATTTATATACTAAAGTGGTATTCTTGCAAGAACCATATGTTTATTTTTCATATTATATAACTGTTCCTTAGTGATTTCTTGAATAGTTGTAATCTTAGTTACATTGTGGATCATACCAACTCTAATTTTTGCATCTTCTAAATCTCTTGCTAATAATGTTCCACAGTATCTAGCATCTTCAGTATCCACATTAAATAAGAATACATTTAATTTCTCTATTGGTACAACATCTTTCTTTAAAAATTCATCATCAAATTCAACTTCACTATCAAGAGAGATTAAACCTTCTCTAACTATAAGTTTATCCCACCCTTTATATTCACAAAGTCTACCCCATAGTCCTAAATTCATAATGCTTCTTACAGTAAGTTTTACCATCATAAAAATTCACTCCCTCTCAATTTTAACTCTCATATATTTTAATTATTATTGTACCATTATTTTGAAGAATATTCAATCAATTTACTGAATATTTAAATTATTTATAGTTTGTATACAATATTTATTGATTATACATTAATAAATATATTATATTTATCAATAATTATGATTACCAATTTAAAAAGATTTATGTTATTAGATCTTTGGATATTTATTCTAAGGTTTGTAATGAATATTTTATAATAAGATTTTTATATATTATCAATAAATGAGTATAATTAATTATATTAACATTAAAATTAATTATATTAATATAATACCCATTTAAAATTAATTTTTTGAATAATAATATTAATTATTTTTAATGTATATATTTACAATTAAAAGAATATGCTGTATAATTTTATTTAGGAGGTGACAAGAATGTATAAGGCATTAACAAGATGTCCTGTTTGTTCAGGAAAATTGAATATAAAAAGGCTACAGTGTGATGAATGTAATACTGTAATTGAAAATAATTTTACTTTTTCAAAGTTTGAGAAGTTAAATCATGATCAATTAAGGTTTGTGGAAACCTTTTTACAATATAGAGGAAATATAAAAGATGTAGAGAAGGCATTAGGAATTTCTTATCCAACAGTAAGGGGGAAGTTAGATGAAATAAATGAAGTATTAGGGCTATCTAGTAAAAAACAGCATGAAATTGATAGAAAACATGTAATTACAAAGTTAGAAAATGGTGAGATAACTTCAGATGAAGCTATCGAACTTTTAAATAAAATATAAATTAGGGGGAGTAATCATGGAAGATAAGTTAAGAATTTTAAAAATGGTAGAGGAAGGAAAGCTTACAGGGGAGCAAGCAAGTAAACTTCTAGAAACCTTAGAAAAGAACGATGGAGATAAAGTAAAAGGCGAAGATGATGATGAATTTTTTAAAATACCAAAATCAACTAACGGGACTAGAATGCTTTATATAAGGATTAAATCTCACGATGGAGAAAATGTTAAAGTAACAATACCACTAGAGGTTATAAAAATAATGGCTTCAGCTGGTAGTAATGTAATTGAAAGTATGGACAAATATGATATCAAAATTGATATGATATTAGAAGCTATTGATAAAGGTGTTGTAGGACCAATTGTACAAGTAGATACAGATGAGGGAGATAAAATATTGATAGAAATAGCTTAAAATAATTTATTAAGGGGATTTGAGTAAATGATTATCAATATAAAAGAACCAGGGGAAAATAAGAGTAAAAATATATGTATACCAAGGGTTTGTATTTCACTAGGAATATTTGTACTACCTTTAGCATTAAAATCTATGTATAGGAAAAAAAATAATAGTAAAACCAAGGTATCAATTAACAATAAAGAAATGAAGAACTTGAAAAAAGCAATTAAGTATCTTAATAAAAATTATAAAGGCTTAGTTCTTGTAGATATAAAAACCAATGAAGGAGAAAGTGTAAAAGTAGTTATATAGATAATATATGTATGTATTTTAAAGAGATTATCAGTTTGATTAAAGTCATTATGTAAAACTACATAATGACTTTAATACCTTTAGATTCAGCCTGTTTTATGAAATCCTCTAAATTTACAATATAGCAATTTTTTAAACTAATAGTTTTCAGTGTAGGTATATCAAAAAGTTTAGAATAATCTGATATGTAAGCGTAGGATAGATTCAAAGTTTTTAGATTATTTATAACTTCTATTCCATCTACAATTAAAGGACCTTCTAAACATAGAGAGAATTCCTCTACATTAGGAAAATTTTTCAAAGTTGAAAGCTGAAAATCACTGCTAAAGTTAATGGTTAAATTTTTTACCTTTGGGAATAATGGCAGACTATTTATAGAATCAGTTTTAGGATATATAAGTTTAAAAGTATCTATTTTATCAAATAAGGCTACTTCACTTAAAACATTTAAGTTGCATCTGTGTATACTTAAAGTCTTTAAATTATACAACTTAGTAATAGGTAAATAATCTAAAATTAATCCATCATCATTAATTTCCAAAGTGTTTAAATTTTCAATATATTCTAAGCCTTTTAGATTAGATACATTTTTGATTTTAAGTTTATTTACATTTGAAAGGTTAGCTTTATTCAAAGAATTTAGAGAATATATATTCATACCTAGGGCTTTTTTTACAGTAGTATTAAGGTTAGAATCTTTTATAATTCTCTTAGAATATGTGTAATAATTAATTGAAAAGAAAGTACATATAGATAAAATCACCATAATAATTCTTAAATATTTTTTATTATGGAATTCTTTTGTAACTCTATAGATTATAGACATACCTAAAGATAATATAAGAATTATATGACTAGGTATGTATATGTATAATTTAAACAATAAATAATTTAAAATCATGGGAATGGTTATAATATAACTGATAATAATAAAATTAGAAGAGTGAAATTCATTAAAATTAGTAATAGTTATAATTACAGTTATACATAATAATACAATCCATGGCAAAGGAAATTTACCATCTAGGACTAATAGATTTGAAAAGAATATATTAAATATCATAAAAGCAATGAGAAAACTTACAGAAATAATATACCAAACATTACATTTAGATTCTTTAGGATATAAAGTAATAATATTATTTTTTACATTAGTTTTATAAGAAAAGTTTTTCATTCTGTCCTCCTAGTATAAAGGGTTATAATGTTATACAAATATTATATTTTAAAAATAGTTATATGTAAACGTATAATAGACTCGAGAAAATGTAATATTTAACGGCAAATTTAGAGGATTTTATCATAAAAAATATTTTAAACAAAAAAATTTTTAATATTTATTAATATAAATAAAAATATTGTAGAAAATAGTAGTTTAAGAGATAAATATTATAGTGTAAATATAAAATTCAATTAATTAATAAGTTTACATTTTAATTAATTGAATATTTATTGACTTTTATTTTTTAAAATAGTATATTGAAAATATGTACAATGAAGTACTTAAAGAGCAGTGAAGCTCCATAGGATTATTCCTATGGAGCTTTTTGTGGTTGTTTTTAGGGTAAATTTAATAATGAATTTTCTTTTAATAAACTTACTGCATAAATAGTTAATTAATTTTAAAGACTATATTGTAAATAAGATAGTCTTGAAAGGAGTTTAAGATGAACAATTTTAAAATTAAAACTCAGATTTATTTTGGTCAAGGAGCTTTAGAACGGTTAGAGGAAGTAGGAAATAAAAAAGTTTTTGTAGTTACAGATCCTTTCATGGTGAAATCAGGAATGATTAATAACATAACAGAAAAATTAAAAAGTGCTAACATAACTATATTTAGTGATATAGTTCCAGATCCACCTATAGAGCTCATAGTTCAAGGTATAGAAGAGCTTCAGAAAGTTAAGCCAGAAGTGTTGATTGCTCTAGGAGGAGGTTCTTCAATAGATGCAGCTAAAGCAATAATGGATTTTGCGAAGAAAATTACATCTGTTACAGATATGGAATTTATAGCTATCCCAACTACAAGCGGTACAGGTTCAGAGGTTACATCCTTCTCAGTAATAACAGATAAAACTAAGGGAACAAAGTATCCATTAGTTTCAGATGATCTATTACCAGATGTGGCTATATTAGATCCAGAACTAGTGAAAAGTGTACCTGGATCAATTACTGCAGATACAGGTATGGATGTAATAACCCATGCGCTTGAAGCTTATGTATCTACAAATGCTTCTGATTTTTCAGATGCTTTAGCTGAAAAAGCACTTATACTATCATTTAAATATCTTTTAAGAGCATATAGTAATGGTGAAGATATAGAAGCTAGAGAAAAAATGCATAATGCATCATGTCTTGCTGGAATTGCATTTAATTCAGCTTCTCTTGGATTAAATCATGGGATAGCCCATGTTCTAGGCGGCAAATTCCATGTACCTCATGGAAGAACTAATGCTTTATTATTACCTTATATAGTTGATTTTAATGCTGACATAGTAGGATATGAGAATAATGAGTTTTCTAGAGCTGCTATTAAATATGCTAACATAGCAAAATTATTAGGATTACCTTGTAGTAATGCTAGAGCAGGAGTTAGAAGTCTTGTAAATGAAATTAAAAAATTACAAAAGGAAATGAAAATGCCTACCACTTTAAAAGCTTGTGGTGTATCTATGGAAGAATTAGAAAAGCTTAAAGAAGAAATTGCAAACAGTGCATTATTAGATGCATGTACTGCAACTAACCCTAAAATACCTACTCCTCTTAATGTTATTGAAATTATCGGAAAAATTAAAGAATAACATCAAAAAATGGGTTGACAGTATAAAATTTTGAATATATAATCGAAATATACACAAAGTAGTGTAATGGTTTTAAGCAAAGGGGCTTCTTGAAAATGTTATGTTTTCGAGGAGCCTTTATTATTTTTATAAAATTATAGATTTATTTAAGAATAGTTGTTAAAACACAGGTAATACTAAGACTAATAATTTATATGAAAATATTATTTTAGTGTTGTCTCTAAATGCAAAGGTAAGGTGAGTATATGAGTGACGATAAGCAAAGGATCATACAGGAGTTTGTTCCAGGAAAACAAGTAACCCTTGCACATATAATAGCCAATCCTACAGAAGAGCTTTATAAAAAGCTAGGTCTTGTAGCAAGTACTAGAGATGCTATTGGTATTTTAACTATAACTCCAAGTGAAGGTTCTATAATTGCTGCAGATGTAGCTACAAAAGCTGCTGGAGTTAATCTTGGGTTTGTAGATAGATTTAGTGGTTCACTTGTTATAACAGGAGATATTAGTTCTGTAGAATCAGCATTGAAGGAAGTTACTTCTGTACTTGAAGGATTATTACAATTTACCTCTACAAGAATTACTAGAACCTAGGAGGTAACATGAAAAAAGTAATATTTATAGGAAAGACTGGTAGTGGCAAGACTACTTTGTGTCAAAAGATTCATGATTTAGATTTAGAATATAAGAAGACTCAATCGGTAGAAATTTATGATGAGTCTATAGATACTCCAGGAGAATATCTAGAAAATAGATCTTACTACAAAGCTTTGATAGTAACATCAGCAGATGCAGATGTAATTGCTCTAGTATATGATTGTACTTCAGAAGAATCGTACATAGCACCAGGTTTTTGTAGTATGTTTGCTAAAGAATGTATTGGGATAGTGACAAAGATAGACATTGCTCAAAACAAAGATACAATAAAACATGCTAAGGAAATCTTAGATGAGGCTGGAGTATCTAGAATATTTGAAGTAAATACTTTAGATGGAACTGGCATAGAGGAATTAATTAAATATTTAAGTTCATAATATAGAGGAGAATAATTAAATATGAGTAAAAAAATCATAATAGTCGACGATGAGCCTATTATTAGAATGGATATCAGAGATATCTTAGAAGCGGAGGGTTACAATGTAGTAGCAGAAGCTTCAGATGGGTTTAGTGCTGTAGAACTTTGTAAAGAGCATAAACCTGATTTAGTAATTATGGATATACAGATGCCTATACTTGATGGCATAGGAGCTAGTAAAAGAATTAGACTTGAGCATCTTTCAGGTGGAATACTTTTATTGACAGCCTTTAATGATACTGAATTTATAGAAAAGGCTAAAAGTGTAGGAGCATATGGATATCTGGTGAAACCTTTAGATGAAAAATCATTTATCCCAACAGTGGAAATGTGCTTAGCTAAAGTAGAAGAATTTGAAGAGTTAGAAAATAACCTGGAGAAAGTTACATCAAAGTTAAACGAAAGAAAATTAATAGAAAAAGCAAAAGGTATACTTATGAAAGAATTAAATTCCGATGAAGAAGAAGCTTACAGATACATTAGAAAATTAAGTATGGATAGAAGATGCTCTATGATAGATATTGCAAAAACCTTAATAGTGGCTTATGAATAAGATAAAAGAATTATGTAATATTTATACTAATCTTACTGATGAAGATGTTAATAAAATCATAGAGGTTTCTAGCTCTATTGAGTTAATAGCTAATTTAGAGGAATGTGATGCTTTTATAGATGTGCCATCAAAAAAACCAGAAGAAGCTATAGTGGTTTCAGAAGGAAGAAAAAAAGAATCTATTTATACTAATTCTGTAGTAGGGAAAAAAGCTTTAAGAATTAATGAGCCTGGTGTAATAAGAACTCTAAAAACTGGTGAGGTTTTTAAAGGAGTAAGAGCTTTAACACAAGAAAATAGATTTGTAAGGCAAAAGGTATACCCGATTTATAATAAAGAAAAAATAATAGGAGTAATTATTGTTGAGGATGATATAAGTAATGAGATAAAAGAAGATTTTACTATTCCTAATGATGGCTCCAAAAGCAAAAGACAAAAGACACATCAGCTTATGAACTTGATAAATTCCAATAGATTGATAAATGATAACTTAGAATCTGCCATTTTAGTTTATGATGAAAATGGAATATTAAGAATTAAAAATAGAAAAGCTGATATGATTTACATAGGTAGAGGATATAATGAGCTTGAAGGAATGCATTATGATGATTTGTCCTTAGATAATACCCTATTTACTAATATTAATAAAATATTAGAGATTACAGAAGATAATAAAGTAATAACAAAGGAAATAAAAGTTGGTAATTTTTATTATGGAATAAAAAGAATACTGATTAAGGAAGAAGACTTGAGAGTTATTGAAATAGTTCAAGATATAACAGATATAAAGAATAAAGAAGCCGAAATAATCTCTAAGTCTGTTGCTATAAGAGAAATTCATCATAGAGTAAAGAATAACTTACAAACTGTAGCTTCACTTTTACGTATTCAAGGGAGAAGATGTGATAGTGAGGAAGCAAAGGTAAGTCTTCAAGAAAGTGTGAATAGGATTCTAGCTATCGCAGCAACTCATGAACTTTTATCCAAGGATATAAGTGATGAGGTAAAGATTATGAAGGTTATAAATGCTATAGTAGATAATGCTAAAAGATGTTTTTTAAACATTCAAAAGGAAATTAACATAGAAGTATCAGGTGATGATTTTTATATTGATACAGATAGAATTACTGCAATATCTCTTATAATTAATGAATTAATACAAAATTGTTATGATCATGCTTTTAATCATAGGGAATGTGGCACTATAAAAATTATTGTTACTGAGCAGGAAGAGTTTAGAGAAATATCAGTAGCTGACGATGGAGTTGGTTTTGATACTTCCATAGATAAATCTTCTAGCTTAGGAATGTCTATAGTAAAAAACTACATATCTGATAAATTAAAAGGTGATATAGATATATTTTCTAATGATGAGGGAACTAGAATTAAATTTAGATTTCCTATAAAACTTGAATAAAATAGAACTACATTGAAGTAGTTTGATTTAAGCAAAGAGGCTTAAAGTTAAAAAAATTAATTTTCATAGTTATTTGAAAGATTAATTTGATAGCTTTAAGCCTTTTTATATTTGTATTTGGAGGTGATTTAATGAGAGAAGAACTTTTAAGTGTTGGAATTGATATTGGAACTAGTACAACTCAACTTGTATTTTCGAAACTAATCATAGAAAACACTGCTTCAAGTTTTTCAGTACCTAGAATATCAATAGTTGATAAAGAAGTAGTTTATAGAAGTGATGTTTATTTTACGCCACTTAAATCTATGACAGAAATTGATGCTGAGAAAGTTAAGGATATAGTATCTTTAGAATATAAAAAATCTGGTATCAATAAGGATGAAATACAAACAGGAGCTGTAATTATAACAGGTGAAACTGCTAGAAAAGAAAATGCCAACGAAGTACTACATACTTTAAGTGGATTTGCAGGAGACTTTGTAGTTGCTACAGCAGGTCCAGATCTCGAAAGTATTATAGCAGCTAAAGGTGCAGGAGCTCACATTTACTCCAGTGAACATTCTACAAGTGTAGTTAATCTAGATATTGGTGGAGGAACTACAAATTTAGCTGTGTTTACTAGAGGAGATTTGAAGGAAACTGGATGTCTAGATATAGGTGGAAGACTTATAAAACTCGATAAAGACACAAATAATATAGTATATATTGCACCTAAAATACAAAATATTATAAATCAAAATAATTTTGATATAAAAGTTGGCTATGAAGCAACTAAAGAAATGTTGATTCCAGTTGTTGATGAAATGGTAAAGCTTTTAGAAGAAAGCGTAGGAATTAGGACTCAAACATCTATCTTTGAAATGATAGTTACTAATAAGTCTATTGCCTTAAATGAGGAGATTAAGTGTATATCTTTTTCAGGAGGAGTAGCTGACTATGTATATAATGAATCTCCTATAGAAGATTATTTTAAGTATGGAGATATAGGAATACTTCTTGGAGAAGCTATTAAAAACTCAGACTTATGTAAAAAATTAAAATTGGTGAGATCAATAGAAACTATAAGAGCAACGGTAGTGGGAGCTGGCTCTCACACTATGGATATTAGTGGAAGTACAATTACATATACCCATGACAACTTCCCTATAAAAAATTTACCAATTTTAAAGCTCAGTTTAGAAGATGAGAATAGAGGTTCTGAAATTTTAGAAAAAGCTATATCAGAAAAAATTAACTGGTTTAAATATGAAAATGAACTTCAGAGTATTGCCATAGCCCTACATGGAAAGAAGAATCCTTCTTTTGCAGAAATACAAGACATGGCAAAGGGACTAGTAGGTGGGATGAAAGAACTGATTGATAGAAAGCTTCCACTTATTATAATTGTTGAAAATGATATGGCAAAGGTATTAGGTCAGGCTATTTACTCCCTTTTACATCTTGATAAAGACATAGTTTGTATAGATGGTATCAAGGTGGAAAATGGAGATTATATAGATATAGGAAAACCCGTAGCGGAAGGTAAAGTATTACCTGTAGTTATAAAAACATTAGTATTTAATTAACCGAGAGGAGGATTATCATGATTTTAAAAACTAAATTATTCGGAAAAGTATACCAGTTTAATTCAGTAATGGAAGTTATGGCAAAAGCAAACGAAGAAAAATCAGGAGATAACTTAGCAGGAATAGCTGCACAGTCAGCAGAGGAAAGGGTTGCAGCAAAAGTTGTACTTTCTAACCTTACATTGTCTGATTTAAGAAATAATCCTGCAGTACCTTATGAATTAGATGAGGTTACTAGAATAATACAAGATGACGTAAATGAAAAAATATATGCAGAAGTTAAAAATTGGACTGTAGCAGAATTTAGAGAGTGGCTACTAGATGATAATACTACAGGAGCAGATATAAGAAGAGTTTCAAGAGGAATAACATCAGAAATAGTGGCTGCTGTTGCAAAAATAATGTCTAATATGGACTTAGTATACGCAGCTAAGAAAATAAAAGTTACAGCACATTGTAATACAACTATAGGAGAACCAGGTACATTATCTGTTAGATTACAACCAAACCATCCAACAGATGATCCAGATGGAATACTTGCATCTTTAATGGAAGGATTAAGCTATGGTATTGGAGACGCAGTGCTTGGATTAAACCCAGTTGATGACTCTGTAGAGAGCGTAACAAAAGTCTTAAAGAGATTTAATGAATTTAAAGAAAAATGGCAAATACCAACTCAAACTTGTGTACTTGCACACGTTACTACACAAATGGAAGCAATTAGAAAAGGTGCGCCAGCGGATCTTATATTCCAATCAATTGCTGGTTCTGAAAAAGGAAATGAAGCATTTGGATTTACTGCTGCAACAATAGAAGAAGCAAGACAACTTGCACTTAAAGAAGGAACTGCTACAGGTCCAAATGTAATGTATTTTGAAACTGGTCAAGGTTCAGAACTTTCTTCAGATGCACACCATGGTGCTGACCAAGTAACAATGGAAGCTAGATGCTATGGATTTGCTAAGAGATTCCAACCATTCTTAGTAAATACAGTTGTTGGATTCATAGGACCTGAGTACCTATATGATGCAAAACAAGTTATAAGAGCTGGTCTTGAAGACCACTTTATGGGTAAACTTTCAGGACTTCCAATGGGATGTGACGCTTGTTACACAAACCATATGAAAGCTGATCAAAATGATATAGAAAACTTAGCGGTATTACTTGCTACAGCAGGATGTACATACTTCATGGGAATTCCTCATGGTGATGACGTAATGCTTAACTATCAAACAACTGGATATCAAGAGACAGCTACATTAAGAGAGTTATTAGGAGTAAAACCTATTAAACCTTTTGAAGAGTGGATGGAAAAAATGGGAATTATAGAAAATGGCAAGTTAACCAGAAGAGCTGGCGACGCTTCAATATTTTTAGGATAAGGGGGGACTACTGATGAACGAACAAGAATTAAAATTAATGGTTGAAAAGTTATTAGGAGAAATGGTAGAAAAATCAGGTAGTACTGACATAGTAAATCAAGTAGCAAATAAAATGAGTGCTGTAATAGGTTCAGTAGATGAAAATGGATGTATTCCAGATATCACAGAAATTGACCTTAAAAAACAACTTTTAGTTGAAAACCCTCATGATAGAGAAGGATACCTAAAAATGAAGGAAAGAACTCCAGCAAGAATAGGTATTGGAAGATCAGGTCCAAGATACAAAACTATAACTCAGTTAAGAGTTAGAGCTGACCATGCTGCTGCACAAGACTCTGTATTCTCTTATGTATCTGAAGACTTTATAAAAGAGAATAATTTAATACCAGTAAATACAATGTGTGTTGATAAAGATCAATATATAACTCGTCCTGACCTAGGAAGAAGATTTGACGAAGAAACTACTAAGTTTATAAAAGATAAGTTCTCAGGTCAAAAAGTGTTAGTAGTAGTTGGAGATGGACTTTCTTCTGCAGCTATTGAAGCTAACCTAAAAGATTCAGTTCCTTCAATTAAGCAAGGTTTAAAAATGTATGGAATTGAAATTGGAGATATATTATTCATTAAACATTGTAGAGTTGGAGCTATGGATGCTATTGGCGATGCAACAGGAGCAGAAGTTGTTTGTATGCTAGTAGGTGAAAGACCAGGTCTTGTTACTGCTGAATCAATGAGTGCTTATATAGCTTATAGACCAACAGCTAATATGCCAGAGGCTAACAGAACAGTTATATCAAACATCCATAAAGGTGGTACTACAGCAGTTGAAGCTGGAGCACATATAGCTGAACTTATAAAGAAAATGCTTGATAAAAAAGCATCAGGAATAAATTTAAAAATATAATTTAGGGGGAATTTATTGTGATTAATGAAGCATTACGTCCAACCGTATTAAGCGTTAAAATAATTTCAAATGTAAGCCCAGAACTAGTTAAAAAATTAGAATTACAACCTCATCACAAAAGTTTAGGTATCATTACTGCTGATAGTGATGACGTAACTTACACTGCCCTTGATGAAGCTACAAAAGCTGCTGAAGTTGATGTAGTATATGCAAGATCAATGTATGCAGGTGCTGCTAATGCATCTACAAAACTTGCTGGTGAAGTTATTGGAATAATAGCTGGACCAAGTCCAGCAGAAGTAAGAAGTGGTTTAAATGCTACTATAGACTTCATGGAAAATGGATCACACTTTGTAAGTGCTAATGATGATAACTCTATAGCTTACTATGCACACTGTGTTTCAAGAACTGGAACTTATCTTTCAAAAGTAGCAGGAGTTAAAGAAGGAGAAGCAATAGCTTATCTAGTAGCTCCACCACTTGAAGCTATTTATGGATTAGATGCAGCTCTTAAGGCAGCAGATGTTGAAATGAAAGAATTCTTTGGGCCTCCAACTGAAACAAACTATGGTGGTGGATTACTTACAGGTAGTCAATCAGCATGTAAGGCAGCATGTGACGCTTTTGCAGAAGCTGTCAAATCAGTTGCTCAACAACCAGTAAACTTTTAGGCGAAGGTTTAGTAAGTGAGTAAAGCATTAGGTCTAGTAGAAGTAAGAGGATACGTTGCAGCAGTAGAAGCTGCAGATTCTGCTCTAAAGGCTGCAAATGTTACTTTGATTGGACTAGAAAAAATAAAAGGTGGAATAACCACTATTAAAATTATTGGAGATGTAGGAGCGGTAAAGGCTGCAGTTGATGCAGCCAAGGCTTCTGTAGAAAGTTTAGGTACTTTTAGAACTGCTCATGTGATACCAAGAGTAGATTCACAAGTTGAAGATTTATTCTTTGAAGGACATAAAAAATCACAAGAGGTATCTATAGAACCATCCAGTGAAAAAAGTGATACAAAAGATAAGGAAAAAACAGAAACTCCAGTTAAGAAAAAAGAAGAGGCTTTAGTTAAGGAAAAAGTAGAAACTTCTGAAGTGGGAATTGTAGAAAAAGTTACAGAAGAAAAATCAGAAGCTAAAGAAGAAACCAAAGAAGAAAATAAGGAAGTAGAGCCTCAAATAATCAATGTAGAAGAAATTAAAAAAAATGATTTCAAAGATCATATAGATTATAACTCTATGAAAGTAGAAGAGTTAAGAAGATTAGTTAGAACTTTAAAAATTCCGAATATGACAAATAAACAAATTAAATTTGCCAAAAAGGATGTGCTTATTAAAACTATACTAGAATATAACAAAGCAGGTGAAAAATAATGGAACTTACAGATAAAGATTTAGCGTCTATACAAGAGGTTAGAAATCTAATTAAAACAGCTAAAGCTGCTCAAGCAAAATTGGCTAAAAAATCTCAAGAAGAGATTGATAGAATAGTTAAGGCTATGGCTGAGGCTGCTGCAGCAAATGCAGAGAAGCTAGCTAAAATGGCAGTTGAAGAAACTGGATTTGGAATATGGCAGGACAAAGTAATTAAAAATATTTTTGGGTCTACATATATCTATGATTATATCAAGGATCTAAAAACTATTGGTATAGTTGCAGAAGATGAAGAGAAAAAAGTCATGGATGTTGCAGTACCTATGGGAGTAATTGCAGGATTAATTCCTTCAACTAATCCAACATCAACAACTATGTATAAAGCTCTTATATCATTAAAATGTGGAAACGCAATAGTATTTTCACCACATCCAAATGCTAAAAAAAGTATATTAGAAACAGTTAGAATTATTAATGAAGCAGCTGTAAAGGCTGGATGCCCAGAAGGAGTTATTGGATGTATTACAATTCCAACCCTTCAAGCTACAGATGAATTAATGAAAAACAAAGATACAGCTATGATACTTGCAACTGGTGGTTCAGCAATGGTTAGAGCAGCGTACTCTTCAGGTACACCAGCACTTGGAGTTGGACCAGGAAATGGTCCAGCATTTATCGATAAGAGTGCTGATATTAAAGTTGCAGTTAAGAGAATAATGGATTCTAAAACTTTTGATAATGGAACAATCTGTGCTTCTGAGCAATCAGTAATTATAGAAGAAGCTATTAAAGATAGAGTAGTGACTGAATTCAAAAATCAAGGAGCATATTTCTTAAGCCCAGAAGAAGCAAAACAACTTGGTAAATTTATAATGAGAGCTAATGGAAGTATGAATCCACAAATAGTTGGTAAGAGTGTAGAAACTATTGCAAAACTTGCTAATTTAACTAACGTACCTTCTTCAGCAAGAGTACTTATTGCTGAAGAAACAGAAGTAGGACACAATGTTCCATATTCAAGAGAAAAACTAGCTCCAATTCTAGGATTCTATGTTGAAAAGAGTGTAGATGATATAGAAGCTAAGTGTAGAGAAATACTTATTAATGAAGGCGCTGGTCACACATTCTCAATGCACTGTGAAGACAAGGAACTAGTTAAAAGATTTGCTCTTAGTATGCCGGTATCAAGAATACCAGTAAACACTCCAAGTACTTTAGGAGGAATAGGTGCTTCTCTAAATATAGTACCTGCTTTAACTTTAGGTTGTGGAGCTATTGGTGGAAGTGCAACATCTGATAATGTAGGACCACTTCACCTTGTAAATATCAAAAAAGTAGCTTATGGATTTAGAGAAATTGAACATTTTAGAGGTGGAAGTAGCAATTTAGTTAATGGAAATAATAGTTCACTTTCATCTGCAGACACAGAAGAGCTTGTTAATTTACTTGTTAAGAAAATAATAAGTGAATTAAGATAATAAAATAAAATTTCAAAGTATATTGGTTAAATTTAAGGAGGAATTTATAATGGCAAACGCAAATGCATTAGGAATGATTGAAACTAAAGGATTAGTAGCAGCAATAGAAGCTGCAGACGCAATGGTTAAAGCTGCTAACGTACAACTAGTAGGAAAAGAACAAGTTGGTGGCGGTCTTGTAACTGTACTTGTAAGAGGAGATGTTGGAGCTGTTAAAGCTGCTACAGATGCTGGAGCAGCTGCTGCTGAAAGAGTTGGAGAATTAATATCAGTTCACGTAATCCCAAGACCACACTTTGAAGTAGATGCTGTTTTACCAAAAACACAGGAAACAGTTTAATTTAGATTTGTGTAGAGATGTATTGCTAAAATAAGCAATACGTCTCTTACATCTAATGAGGGATGTGAAGATATGTCAGTATTAACTGAAAGTGAAGTTAGAAGACAGTTAAAGGGAACAGACTTTAAGGAATATACCGAATTTAGAGTTCTAAAAGGGCAAATAGTAACCCCATCTGCAAAATCATTTTTGTCAGAACATAATATTAAATTGAAGTATGTAGATTCTTTAGAGGAAGTAGTACATGAAGTAAAAAAGGTAAAAGAAGAAGTACCTGTAAAGTTACAAACGAGAGAAGAAAAAAGTAAATATATAACTGTATTTGGTGCTGAATTAATGGAAAAACCTGAGCATATGACACATTTAAATGGAAACTTATTAGTGTTTAAAGATCATAAGATAATAGCGCTGAGAGGAAAGTTAGATTCTCTTGAGTCTAAGATATTGGAAACTCAAGTTATTACTCATAAATTAGGAGCTTCAAAGCTAACAGAAGACCTTGAAGAGATATTAAAGTTTGTAAGAGGTCTCCTTAGATGTGAAGTAGTTAATGAACCAGTAGGAGAATTTAAACTTCTTGGTATGACTCCAGAAGAATTGAGAGAAAAATCTCATTATCCAAAGAAATATTATGGGATTGGTCATGAGCCAGTAGCGTTTTCTATGGGTGAGGCTGTTGTGGCATTAAATTCTTGTAGAACAACTATAAGAGAAACTGAACTTTTAGCTTATACCGCATTTAAAGGGGAGTATGGTGATGTTCAAAGGCCGGATATAATAAAGGCATTAAATAGATTATCATCCTTGTTTTGGATAATGATATTTAAATATAGAACTGGAGAATACAGTTAAAGCAGGAGGGTGAAATATGAATAATCTTTTAGTAGAAGATATCATAGATGAAGTAATAAAGAGAGTAAAAAAAGAAGCTTTTATAGAAGTTGAAGCTTCAGGAAAACACGTTCACCTATGTGAAGAACATATAAACATATTATTTGGACGTGATTATCAGTTAAATAAGGTTAAAGACTTATCACAACCAGGTCAATATGCATGTAAAGAAAGAGTTACTATAACAGGACCTAAGGGTTCACTAAAAAATGTTGTTGTTCTTGGACCTGCAAGGAAATCTACACAAGTAGAAATTTCATTAACTGATGCAACAGTTCTTGGAATTAAGGCTCCTGTTAAAGAGAGTGGTAAAATAGAAGGTACTCCTGGAATTACAATTTCTACAGAACGAGCTACTCTTACAATAGATAAAGGAGTAATTGTTGCTAAAAGGCACATACACATAACTCCAGAAGATGCAGAGAAGTTTGGTGTGAAAGATAAAGAAATCATTCAAGCAAAGGTTTATGGTAATAGACCCCTAATATTTGATGATGTTGTCATAAGAGTAAGCCCAGACTTTAGAACATATATGCATATAGACTATGATGAGGCTAATGCTTGTGGATTTACGAAGGGAACTCTTTGTAGAATAGTTAAGTAGGCCTCAAAAAGGAGGTATATAAATGAACTATGATAAACTTGTGGACTTAATAGTAAAAGAAGTTTATAAAAAGTTAGAAGAAACAAATAAAAATATTGTAAAACATAAGATAGCTGTAATAATTGGAGATGTAGAGTTGGATCCTATTACTAAATCTAATTTAGATGAAGAATATACTGTGACTTCATATAATGAAGAACAACTAGAAGCTGACATAGCCATAGTTTCTACACTATCTATAAAGTCCATGGCAAATATAGCTACGCTAACTGGTATTAATGAAGAAGAAAACTTTATCATTAATATGCTATTAGCAGGTAAGAAGGTATATGTCCTTGAAAATGGTCTAGAGTATAGAAAGTATAAAAATACTGCTCCAAGAGCACTATATAATAAGTATTTAAGCTTTGAAAGAGAGCTTAAAGTGTATGGAATTGATATAGTTGAGTTTATTGAAAAAGTTGAAGATAAAACCACAAGAAAAGAAGAGTATAAAAAAATTGAAGATATTAGTATATTAGAAACTTCAAATTTTATATCAGAAGAGATGAGCTTCGAAATTAGAAATAAGAAACTTATTAGTGAGATGGATCTTAGGAAGCCATTTATGAATGGAATGAAATCTGTGGTAATAGATAAAAAAAGCATAATCACTCCATTGGCTAACGACTTTATAAGAATTCATAATCTGAAAGTTAAAAGAGTTTAGCGGAGGATAATATGGTTATAGGTAGAGTTGTTGGTAGATTATGGGCAACTAGAAAAGATGAAAAGCTAAATGGTCAAAAGTTTTTAATAGTGAGGCTACTTAAAGATATAGATGTAGAAGAAACAGGCTTTTTTGTAGCAGCGGATAGTGTAGGTGCAGGTACTGGAGACAATGTACTTATAACTAGAGGTGGTGCAGCTAGAGTGTCACTAGGAGAAAGAGATGTACCTGTGGATGCAACTATAATAGGAATAATTGATTCAATAGAGGTGGAAAATGAGTAAAAGTATTGGAGCAATTGATTTTAAAAGTATAGCTAAAGGCATTGAAGTTGCAGATGAAATGGTGAAAAAAGCTGATGTTGATGTACTATATCTTAAAACTATATGTCCTGGAAGGTTTTTGGTTATATTAACAGGAGATGAAGGTGCTATAAGAACAACCCTTGACCACGGGATTTTCTCTGGTCAGGGGCATATAATAGATAGTTGTATTATAAATAGTGTCCATAATAATATTATACAAGCTTTGAAAAGTAGGTTTGTAACTAAGGCTAATGGTGCCATAGGAGTAATGGAGACCAATAGCGTAAGTAGTGGTCTTAAAGCGTTAGATATTGCTCTTAAGGGAGCCAATTTAAATTTAGTAAAACTACAAGTAGCATCTGGAATAAGTGGTAAACTTTTTTATATTATTTCTGGTGGGCTTAGTGATGTAGAGCATGGAATAAATATAGCTAAAGAAGCTATAGAAGAAAAACGAATTGTTCATGCATCAGTAATACCTTCGCCAGATGAACTTATCATTAAGTATTTAACATAAAAGCTTAAACTTTAGTTTACACAGTTAACAGTATAAATAAATTGAATAAATAAAGAATTAACTTATTAAGGAGATGAAACAATGGGAATTAACGAGATAATCGTATATATCATGGTTGTATTTATGGCCCTTGGAGCCATAGATAAGTGTTTAGGAAATAAGTTTGGACTGGGAGAAAAGTTCGAAGAAGGTTTCATGGCTATGGGTTCTCTTGCAATTGCAATGATAGGAGTTATCTGTCTTGCACCAGTACTTGCAAATATATTAGAACCAGTAATAGTACCAGTATTTAATTTCTTAGGAGCAGACCCAGGTATGTTTGGAGGTACATTACTTGCAAACGATATGGGAGGAGCTTCGCTTTCTAAAGCTCTTGCAGTAGATTCTCAAGCAGGAATGTTTGGCGGATTAATAGTTGGTTCAATGATGGGTGTTACTATAGTATTTACAATTCCAGTTGCCCTTGGAATAATAGAAAAAGAAGATCATAAATTCTTAGCTATGGGAGTATTAGCAGGGGTTATTACAATTCCATTAGGAGCTTTTGTTGGTGGTCTTGTAGCTGGATTCCCAATAATTATGGTGCTAAAAAACTTAATTCCAATAGTAATAATTGCAGCACTTATAGCTTTAGGACTTTGGAAATTTGAAAATGCAATAATTAAAGGATTTACAGTTTTCGGGAAGTTTGTAGTAATAGTTATAACTTTAGGATTAGCAGCGGCTGTAATTGAAGCATTAACAGGAATTGTTGTAATTCCAGGAATGGCACCAATTTCTGATGGTATTGAAACTGTTGGAGCAATAGCAATAGTTCTTGCTGGAGCATTCCCACTAGTATACGTAATTACGAAAGTATTCCAAAAACCATTAATGGGATTAGGTAAGGTTTTAAAAATGAATGATATAGCAGCAGCTGGTATGGTTGCAACGCTTGCTAATAGTATTCCAATGTTCGGAATGATGAAGGATATGGATAACAGAGGTAAAATAATTAACGTTGCTTTTGCAGTATCTGCAGCCTTTGTATTTGGAGATCACTTAGGATTTACAGCAGGATTTAATTCAGAAATGATATTACCAATGATAGTTGGTAAGTTAGTTGCAGGAATTACTGCAGTATTTGTAGCTATATTTATTGCAAACAATGCAGCTAAAAAGGAGGAGGCTAAATAATGATGGAAAATATCGATAAAAGCTTATTAGAAAAATTAGTTAGACAAATAATAGAAGAAAAACTTACAGGAGCTTCTAATGATTCTGTAGATTTTGTAAGAAATAAAGATGCAAGCGGAATTATCTCTGTTAAACTACCAACAGTTAGAGTAGACGAGTCAAATAGGCTTGATACTGGAAATAGCAGTGATATAGTATATACAAAAGATTTATTCACTCTTGAGGAAAGTAAAAGATTAGGTTGTGGAATAATGGAGATGAAAGAAACAACCTTCGATTGGACTTTAAACTATGATGAAATAGATTATGTTATAGAAGGACATCTAGACATAGTAATAGATGGAAGACTTGTATCAGCAGATGCTGGAGAATTAATTTTAATACCAAAAGGAAGCACAATTAAATTCTCAGTTCCAAACTATGCTAGATTCATATATGTAACATATCCAGCAGATTGGGCAACTCAAAACTAATAAATTAATTAACATACCAATACAGACTATATCCAAATTTTATTTAGATATAGTCTGTATTTTTAGTTTAAATATAAACTAATAGAATATTAAATATTCTATTACTGTAATTTCTATCAGAGTTTATTATTAATGTAGATGACTATGTTGAATTTTATGTCTACCATTAACTTTAATATGAATAATTATTGTTATTATGCTACTCAATAATAGAAAGGCATAAAAACTAATTACACGGCTTAATAGCATTGCAGAAAGCAATAATTCTTTTGAAAAGAATATTTTAAATAATATCATAAAGCTACTTTCACTGGCACCTACTGCACCAGGCAAAGGTAAAGAAGAGACTGCTATAGTTAATAAGGCTTGTATAGAAAGTACATCTATAATGCTATAAGTACTTAATCCAAAAGATTTATATATGAAATATGGAACTAAATACATGGCTGTGATTTGTAAAACTGTAACTATTAAAACCTTAACAATTAGTAAAGGATTATTTTTGATATAATTAGCACCATTAGTATATTCATCAAGGTGAACATCAATTTTAGATAGAGTATACTCTGTATTTTTTATAATTTTAAATTTTGATAAGAGTTCAACAATAAATTTAATAAATTTACCAACTAAATTTTTAGAAAATATAGCTGCAAATATAAAACCTATTATAAATACATTTATCATAACTCCGTAAATTAACAGCCATTTAATGCCACGTACATTATTTATTATAAAAGTATATTTAAAAAGATACATAAGTAGTCCATATAAAATCATTACTGATTGATAGACTATGGCAATTATTAACAAAGTTAAAGAAGAATAGGATATATTTATATTATCCTTTTTCATATAGTATACTTGTGCTGGCTGACCACCAGATGATGAAGGAGTAATAGCACTAAAGTAAAATCCAATAAAGGAATAACCAATACATTTTTTAAAAGGTACTTTTATATTTAAATTTTTAAGTATAATATAAATAACATAAGCTTCAAAAATTATAAATAGACACATCATAGAAAATGCTATGAATAAGTAAATAGGATTAATTGTGTTTATTACAGGGATTAGTGAAGTTATCGAAGTATCTTTAAAAAGTAAGTAAAAAGTAATAGCAATGAGTAAGAACATAAAAATTAAACTTCCATAGTAGTTTTTAAACTTGTCTTTTTTTATAGTTTTTTGCACAATTAATGTCCTAACCTTTCTGGTGTTATAAATTTATAACCTACTAATTTTAACTTAGGTAAAACTGTAGATAATGCTTCAATGGTTTTAAGAGGAGCATTGAAGGCACCCCCTGAATTCTCTCCTGCATCATGTAGACATATAATAGAATTTCTATCAGTGCGTAGTATTAACTTTGAAGATATAGAATCTACTGTAGCGTATTTATTCCAATCTTCTGCCATAACATCCCATAAAATCATTTTTAAATTATATTTTTTAACAAAAAAGTTTGTAAAGATATTACTATGTCCCCAAGGAGGTCTATAATAGTTGATTTGATAATTGAAGTTTTTCATGATTTCGATACTATTTTTAAAATCTTTTTTCGTATATTTATAGCTATAAAAGAGAGCATTTTTATGGGCTAAAGAATGTAGTGCTATAGTGTGCCCTTCTTTATGCATACGATAGATTATTTCAGGATTATTCTTAGCATTCTCTGCAACAACAAAGAAAGTAGCTTTAATTTGATTTTCTTTAAGCACATCTAAAAGATTATTAGTATATCTTTCATCAGGGCCATCATCAAAAGTTAGCATTATTTCATTATCTTTATTAGTGAGTTTAATAATATTTGAATTTATATATTTGTTGTATAAAGTTGGTATAATTGAATGAATTAGAAAAATAATTATAATAATAGCTATTAAAGTAGTAAAGTACATTAAGCACACGCTCCATCCATATTAGGTTCTAAAGTAAGTAATACTTTTTCAATTGATGTACAATCAAATTGTTTTTTGAAATTTTTTATATTATTAGAAAGATTATCTAGTATTGCATCATCAAAAATAATTTTTTTTATTTTATCAAAACATTTATCAGGACTTGTCTCAAGAACCTTTCCAATACCATTGTTTAATATAAAGTTAGTATTATTAATTTCTTGTTGAAGAAAAGGCTTAAAGGCAATTAAAGGTGTTTCTGAGAAAATACTTTCAAATAAAGTTATTCCACCAGGTTTAGAAAGTATTAAATCTGCTTTTTGCATATATTTATAAACCTCATCAGTATATCCAAGTACATTAATATTTTCATATTTTCCATAAAGCATATTATAGATTTCAGTATTATTTCCTGTAATAACTGTAGTCTTTACATTTTCTAAAGAATTAAGCTGGTTATAAAATTCCATAGACTTGGGTAATAGCCCTAATCCACCGCCCATAATAAGGAGCTGTTTTTCATTAGAAGAACTATTAGTTATAGATTTTTTAAATTCCTCTTTTACAGGTATTCCATTAATAAATATTTTGTTTTCAGGAACACCTTTTAAAATTAAATCCTTTTTTAAAGAGTTACTTCCAACTAAATAACAATTAGTATTATCATTAAGCCACTCTGAATGACTACTAATATCCGTTATGCAAGTTATAAGCGGAAGAGATGGATTATATTTCATCTTATATCTTGATATTAGTTGAGAGCAAAAGGGTAGAGTAGAAATAATAATATTAGGTTCTACATCTTTAATTAGGTTATCAAGCTTAGGAAGAAAGTATTTTAAAAACATAGGATTCATATTATATTTTCTATTTTCCGTAATTTTATAAACTTGATTATAAAACACACTACCTTTGTTCACCATAACATTAAAAGCCTTATAAATTGCGTTGGAATAATTTGGTAATGAGTATTCAAAAACATCCTTTATAACTACTGATGCATTAGGATGATTAGACTGAATTTGTTCACATAAAGATTTAGATACTGAATAATGGCCCATACCAAATTTTCCTGTAAGAATTAATATTTTCATATTTTAAACCCCCCATTAATTCTACATAATTTTTACTATGGTTTTATTTTACATGGTAAATCTTAAGAAATACCTTTAATAAATCTTAAGATTTATTAAAGATTTGGAGGAAATTATTAAGCTAAACATAAATTAATAATAAATTACTATATTAAATAGAGAAATAAAGACCTTAGATATATAATAAAAAGGATTGTCTCAAAAGAATTAACTTTGAGACAACCCTTTTAAAAATATTATTTAAGGTTATCTAGTTTTTTATTGTACATAAACATGTAAAGTGAAGCAGAAAATATAACTATGTATCCTAAAATACTTATGATATCAGGGGATTGGTTAAATATTACCATGCTTATAATAGCTGAAAAGATTATATTAGAGTAATCAAAAATTGATATTTCTTTTGCAGGTGCATACTTATAGGCTAGAGTAATTCCAAATTGTCCTATAGTTGCAAAGATACCGGCTAATATTAAGTAGGTAAATTGAATCAAAGTCATAGGTGTATAAGAAAATATCATAAATGGGAAAATTGTTATTACAGAAAAGCAAGAAAAATAAAACACCACAGTATAATGCTTTTCACGGTTTCCAATGGCTCGAACGCAGGTATAGGCAGAGCCAGCAAATATGGCAGAAGAAAGCCCTATGAGGTAAGGAATTATGTCTACACTAAAAGCAGGCTTTATAATAAGTAGTGATCCAAGGAAACCAATAGCAATGATAGTAATATGCCTTAGCTGTAATCTTTCTTTTAAAAAGATAGCAGAGAAAAGTATTACAAAGAAAGGACTTAGCTTATTAAGCATATTAGCATCTGAAAGAATAAGATGGTCTATAGCATAAAAGTTTAATATTACTCCTAATGTGCCTAAAGTGGATCTCATAATAAGAAGCTTTTGGTTTTCTTTTTTGCCAAAGAAACTTTCTTTGTGATATATAATCATACCAAGAGCTATGACAAAAGAAACTATGTTTCTAAAAAAAGCCTTTTGCATAGAGGGTAAATCTCCAGATAGCTTTACAAAGGCAGACATCATTGCAAAGCCAAAGGCAGATAAAATAATTAATATTATTCCTTTAATTCTATTACTCATAGTACGTCTCCAATCTTAAGTTAATTTTTATAAACTATTTTAAAATACAGTTTATGTATTATAGTAAAGTTATAAATGTAATTCAAATGATATTACTTATCAATTATAATTATCCACTATTTCATAAATTTTTCAAGGGAATAGGGATATTTACGAATGTTATGTAAATTTAATTTATATTTATAGTTAATAACCTGAAGTTATATATGTATTATTCAATATGGAGTCCATAAAGATTGTTGAATAAGTTATGCTAGTAGTATATAATTTAAGTTAAATGAATAATAGTTTAAGGTACATTAAGTTTAATAGGGAAAGTGGTTAAAAGCCACTGCAGCCCCCGCTACTGTGTACGGATACAAGTCATGATACCACTGGTAATTCACTGGGAAGGGAATGATGAGGATAAGCCGTGAGCCAGGAGACCTGCCTAAAACTTTGTTAGTTGAGACCTTCGGAGGGAAGAGTATATCAAACTATTTTTTAGTTTAATAAATTTAGTTATGTGTATTAACACCCTTATCTTAGAGGATAAGGGTGTTTTTAGTTATAATAAAACTATTTAAAGAATAAATTTTACAGAATAAATTTAGATGGAGTGATAAGAGTGGATGAATTAAAAAAGTTATTAAGTGGTATTGAAGAGGTAAATAGAGAAGTAATGAATAATTCTAAGAATTACATAGATCATTTAAGCAAACCTATAGGAAGTTTAGGAGTCCTAGAAGAGATTGTTGTAAAACTTAGTGGTATTAAGGGTGAGCATATAAAAGAAATAAAAAAGAAAAATATAGTTATAATGTGTGCTGATAATGGAATTCAAGAATCAGGGGTTTCTTCATGCCCAAGAGAGGTAACAGCTACAGTTACAGAAAATTTTGTAAAGGGTACTACTGGAGTGTGTATATTGAGTAGATACTACAATAATGATACTACTGTGGTTGATATAGGAGTGGATAAGGAATTTACTGATCCTAGAATAATTAACAGAAAGATTAGATATGGTACAAGTAATATGACTAAAGGTCCTGCAATGACTAGGGAAGAAGCTATCAAAGCTATAAAGATAGGAATTGATATTGTTAAGGAGTTAAAAAATCAAGGATATGATTTAATAGGAACTGGTGAGATGGGAGTAGGTAATACAGCTACTTCTGCAGCTATAATAAGTGTATTCTCTGGAATTGATAGTGATTTAATAGTTGGTAAAGGCTCAGGTCTAACAGATGATGGATTGTCCCATAAAAAGGCTATGGTAAAAAAATCTATTGAAATAAATAAGCCTAACAAAAATGATGTAATAGATGTGCTTAGTAAGGTAGGTGGATTTGATATAGCTGGCCTTTGTGGAGTATTTTTAGGAGGTGCTATATATAAAGTGCCAGTGGTAATTGATGGGCTTATATCATCAGCTGCAGCTATTTGTGCAAAGGAATTAAGTTCAAAGGCTTCAGGGTATATGTTTGCATCTCACCTATCAGCAGAACCAGGAGCACAATATGCAATGAAAACTTTAGGACTTGAACCTATGTTTAGTTTAGGAATGAGATTAGGTGAAGGTAGTGGATGCCCAATAGCCTTTGGAATAATAGAGAGTGCTGTTTTTACTATGAATAATATGGATTCCTTTAATGAAGCTGGCATAGATAAAAAGGATTATATAGATATAAGAAAACAATAGAATATGAACCGGTGTAGATAGGTTACTTATATACAGCTTTTTATAAAGGAGTGTAGTAATTGAAAATATATATAGTTAGACACGGGGAAACAGAAGAAAATATAAAAAAGACTTACTATGGAGATATAGACTGTGAACTAACAGAAAAGGGAATTAAGCAAGCAGAATTGGTAGGAGAAAAATTGAAGCATATAAACTTTGATAAAGTGTTTTGTAGTGAAAAAAAAAGAGCAAAGGAAACCCTTAAAAAAATATATGAAGGAGAAGGGGTTAAAGTAGATTCTAGATTGAATGAAAGAAACTTTGGAATCTTTGAAGGAAAAAACTATAAGCAGTTACAAGATTCATTTAAGTTAGAATATGATACTTGGACAAATGATTGGAAGGAGTATTCCATAGAGAAGGGAGAGAGCTTTATAGAGGTTTATAATAGAGTGAAAAGCTTTATGGAAGAACTAAAAAAAGAATCAGTTGAGAATATACTTATTTGTACCCATGGAGGAATTATAAGAACAATATATACTTATATATTGGAAGGTAGTTTAGATAATTATTGGAGGTTTAATTCTAAAAATGCAGATTTGTCCATAATTAAATTAGAATACGGGTACTTTTATATTGATAGTATAATTCCAGTAGAATTTTAATATTAATTAATTTGTTTATGAGGATAAAAGAAGAGGAGAAAGAAAATGAGTAAATTAACTTTAGTTACTGGTGGATGTAGAAGTGGAAAAAGTAAATATGGAGAAAATCTACTTAAACATACTGATGATGTATTATATATAGCAACAGCTATAGTAACAGACGATGAAATGAAGCACAGAATAGAAAAGCATAAGGAAAGCAGAAATAAAAGTTGGCAAACCTTAGAAAGTTATAAAGACTTATATAAAAAAATAGAGAGATTTACTGAAAGATATATTTTTTTAGATTGCGTTACTATAATGACTACCAATTTAATGTTTGAAATCACTACAAATTACGATAATATAAGTGATGATGAAATAGATAAAATATGTAATAGCATAAAGAATGAATTTACATTATTCTTAGAAAAGTGTAAAGAGTTAGATAAGGAAGTTGTATTAATTACCAACGAAGTTGGATGGGGATTAGTGCCTGAAAACAAATTATCTAGAATTTTTAGAGATATTCAAGGTTTTATAAATCAACATGTAGCAAATATTTGTGATGAGGTATATTTAGTTTGTTGTGGACAAGGACTAAAAATAAAGGGATAGACGAGGAGCAGTGTTATGATTAAAAATTTGATAATTTTAGCTATAATAGCTATTATGGTATTAGGAGCCATAGGAAAAGAAAAGATTTTCTTTAATAATTTTCTTTTGTTATTCCAATTTATAACTAGAATACCAGTAAATATATCTCTGGCTTGTGAGAAAGAAAACTTTAAAAAAGCTACTTTATATTTTCCCGTAGTAGGAGCTATTCTTGGGGCTATTGAATATTTAATTTTTTATATTACATCTATATGGTTGCCATTACCTATGGTTGCTATAATTACAGTTATAGTTGGAATATTTATTACAGGTGGACTTCACATGGACGGACTAGGAGATACCTGTGATGGATTCTTTTCTTTTAGAAGTAGAGAGCGAATAATTGAGATAATGAAGGATAGTAGAGTAGGTTCTTTTGGAGTATTAGCCATGATTATAGATATAGCAGTTAAGGCTTTAGGAATATATTATATAGGAACAAAATCTATAGGTTATATGATAATAGTAGTACCAATGATAAGTAGATTATTTACTGTATTTATTGCTTTAATAGGAAAGTCAGCTAAAAAAGAAGGTACTGGGAATTTTTACATTGGAAATACTAATGGTGTATATTTTACAGGAGCATTAACTCTTACTTTACTTATTGGAAGTTTATTCTTTAATATTAAATATATTATTATACTTTTACTTGGCGGACTTATAGTTACTATAATATTTAATTTGTTTTGTAATAGCAAAATAGGAGGGCATTCTGGAGATACCCTGGGTGCCAATAATGAAATTGTTGAGCTAGCTTTATTTATACTAATTAGTAGTATGATTTTTTAAGAAAATAATGGTTATCTATATATTTTTAAATCTGGTATTGATATAATTATAATATTGTTTAGAAAATTGTATATAATTAATATTGTAGTTTGCATCTTGAATTTTAAATTTAGGATGCAAACTTAATTTAAATATTATATTACTTAAATGTTAGCTCCGTAGAGAGTTTTATATTTTTGAAAATTAGAATATTATATTAGAATTAAATATAATATAAAAATAAATATTAATTATGATTATAATTAATAATAAGCATATAATTATTGTTATTTGGAGGCAAGATTTATGAGTATAAAAATAATAACAGATAGTACTAGTTATATACCAAAGGAGCTCATAGAAAAATATGATATTACTGTAGTTTCTTTAGGTGTTGTTATAAATAATATAGCTAATAAAGAAATAGAAATTGAAAATGATAAGTTTTATAAAACCTTGGAGAAGTTAGATAGTATACCTACTTCATCTCAACCAAGTGTAGATGATTTGTTTAATAGCTTTGACCAGGTTATAGGTGAAGGACATGAAGCATTAGGAGTTTTTATATCCTCAGAAATGAGTGGTACATATGCTACTTGTAATCAACTAATAAAAACAATGATAATGGACAAATATCCTAAGGCTAGGATGGAAGTTATAGATTCAGCATCTAACTGTATGCAAATGGGATATGCAGTTTTAGAAGCAGCAAAACTGGCTCAGGAAGGTAAATCTATGGAGGAAGTTATAGCTGGAGTAGAGGCTATAAAGAGTAAGAGTAGGTTTTTATTTGTACCAGATACTTTAGAATATTTGAAAAAGGGTGGTCGTATAGGAGGAGCAGCCGCTTTATTTGGAGCACTTCTTCAAATTAGACCTATACTTACTGTAGAAGATGGAAAGACTTCAGTTTTTGATAAAGTTAGAACAAAACAGAAGGCAATACTTAAAATTATAGAAAAATTACAAAAGGATATAAAAAATAGAGGACTTGGACAGGTAATAGTTCATCACATAAACTGTGAAGAAGAGGGAAGGGCTCTAGCTAATAAAATCAAAGAAATATTAGGTATAGATGTAGATATACAATGCATTGGGCCTGTGATAGGCTGTCATGTAGGACCTAAAACTGTAGGAGTTGTTTATTATACTGAAAAATAAGATTGATATTTAAACATTAATAAAATTTATTTTATAAGGAGATGTTAAAGTGGATATTAAATCAAGAATTGAAAGTTTAAGAAGTTTAATGAAAGAAAGAAGTATAGACGCTTTTATTATTCCAAGTTCAGATAATCATGGAAGTGAGTATGTAAGTGACTATTTTAGAGTGAGACAATGGATTTCAGGATTTACTGGATCTGCTGGAACAGTTGTTATAACGGAGAAAGAAGCTCATTTATGGGTAGATGGAAGATATTTTCTTCAAGGGGAACAACAAATTCAAGGTACAGAATACATACTAGAACGTATGGGAGAATCAGGTGTTAAAACCTATACACAATGGATCTGTGATAATGTGAAAACAGGAGGTACTGTCAGCTTTAATGGAAAGGTGTTTACAGTTTCTCAGCTTCATGATTTAGAAGAAGCTTTTAAAGAAAAGGGGATTAAAACAAAACCTGAAGAAGATATTTTTGATATTATCTGGAAAGATAGGCCAACTATGCCTAATAATAAAATATTTATTCATGAAGATTCTTATGCAGGAAAAACTGTAGAAGAAAAGTTAACTTTAGTAAAAGAAGAAATGAAAAATATTAATGTAAATAACTTATTATTAGCATCTTTAGATGATATAGCATGGCTTCTAAATTTAAGAGGCGGAGATGTGGAATGTAATCCTGTATTCTTAAGTTATTTCTTAATTAGTGATGACAAGTATATTCTATATGTAGATAAGGAAAAATTAAATGAAAAAATTATAAATCTATTAAGTAGTAAATCAATATCTATAAAAGATTATAATGACATAGTATCAGATCTTAAGTTAATTAAAGGAAATATAACCTTTGATCCAAGCAAAACTAATGTATGGCTTAAGGGATCTATAAATAAAGAAGTTAACACAATAGAAAAAAGGAATATAACTACGGATTTAAAAGCTAGAAAAAATTCTGTAGAGCTTAAAAATATAGAAAATGCCCATATAAAAGATGGAATAGCTATGGTAAAGTTCATAAAGTGGGTAAAAGAAAATGTAAATAATGAAGAGATAACAGAAATATCAGCGGCTGAAAAACTAAAAAAACTTAGAGCAGAAGGTGAGGGTTTTATAGATATAAGCTTTGATACCATTGCGGGATATGGTCCTCATGGAGCTATAATTCACTACAAAGCATCTGAAGAGTCTAGTCTGAAACTACAACCAAAAGGATTGTTCCTAGTAGATTCTGGAGCTCAATATTTAGATGGAACTACGGATATTACAAGAACTATAGCCCTAGGTGAACTTACAGAAGAAGAAAAGGAAGATTATACTTTAGTTTTAAAAGGACATCTAAATCTGTCTACAGCAATATTCTTGGAAGGAACTCCGGGATGTAGTCTTGATGTTTTAGCAAGAAGAGCTCTTTGGAGCAAAGGATTAGACTTTAAACATGGAACAGGACATGGAGTTGGCTATTTACTTAATGTACATGAGGGTCCACAGGGGATAAGAAGAGAATTAAATCCAATTGCTTTAGAAGAAGGCATGATAGTATCTAATGAACCTGGAGTTTATAAAGCTGATAAACATGGGGTAAGAATTGAAAACTTAATAGCTGTTCAAGAAAAAGAAAAAAATGATTTTGGAAAATTTATGTGCTTTAAAGATTTAACTTTATGTCCTTATGAACTAGATGCAATAAATATATCTTTGCTTAATGAAGATGAAAAATCTTGGTTAAATGATTATCATAAAAAAGTATTAGAAAAGTTAAGTCCCTATTTATTAGAGGATGAGGTTTTATGGTTAAAAAATGCAACCAAAGAGATTTAAAAAAAGTAAGAAACCACAATGGATATTTGTGGTTTCTTATTTTTCTTACATATTTATTTTATTATGGTGAAAAATAAAATAAGATTACTTATTTAATAAGTAATTAGATAAAATTAAGTTTTTAAACTTAATTTAGCTACAAAGGAGGAAAAATAATGTCATCAAAGAAAGGTAGTACAGAAAAGTTATCTATCACAGCACTGATATTAATGATTTTTACATCTGTATATGGCTTTAATAATATGCCCAGGTCATACTATTTAATGGGGTATGGTTCAATACCCTTCTTCATTATAGCTGCAATATTATTCTTTATTCCATTTGCATTTATGATGGCTGAATATGGAGCCGCATTTAAAAATGAAACCGGAGGAATATATTCATGGATGGAGAAGTCGGTAAATGCTAAGTATGCATTTATAGGGACATTTATGTGGTATACGTCAACGGTAATATGGATGGTTAATGTATCTTCTGGAATATGGGTAACTTTATCTAATGCAATTTATGGTACAGATACAACTAGTACATGGAGTATATTTGGTTTTGGAGGGCGTCAAACGCTTGCCATACTTGCTGTTCTTTGGATTATATTTGTTACCTTCGTGTCAACTAAGGGGATAGAAAAAATTAAAAAGATTACTTCAGTAGGAGGTACAGCTGTAGCAGCACTTAATATATTGTTAATACTAGGTTCCATAGTTATATTAATAGGAAATGGTGGAGAATTAGCACAACCTATAGTTAATTCTACAACTTTCATATCATCGCCTAACCCAGCTTATCAAAGTTCAATATCAATATTATCATTTATGGTATTTGCTTTATTTGCCTTTGGTGGTATTGAGGTAGTTGGAGGATTGGTTGATCAAACGGATGAACCAGAAAAAAACTTTCCTAAAGGTCTTGCTATATCTGCTATAATCATAGCTGTTGGATATGCAGTAGGATTATTCTGTGTTGGAATATTTACAAATTGGGATGCTATACTTGGAACAAATGGTAAGTATGGAGATATAGTTCACATGGGAAATGTAGGTTATCTTATAATGAATAACTTAGGTTATCAATTTGGAGTAACCTTTGGAGCAACTGAAGCTATTTCAGTACAAATTGGTAACTGGATAGCTAGGTTTGTTGGATTATCAATGCTACTTGCTCTTACAGGAGCATTCTTTACTTTAACATATGCACCACTTAAGCAATTAATAGCAGGAACTCCTAAGGGGTTATTCCCCGATTCAGTTGCAAAAATGAAAAAAGGTATGCCTGTAAATGCAATGCTTATTCAAGCTATAGTAGTAATAATTATGATTTTATTAGTAGGATTTGGTGGAGAAGCTATGGAAGAATTCTTTAGTATTCTTGTAGCCATGACAAATGTAGCTATGACAATTCCATATATGTTTTTGTCTGGAGCGTTTATATCATTTAAAAGGAGAGAGAGAATACAGAAACCTTTCCAAGTTTTCAAAGGTAAAGGATTTATAATTCTTGTAACTATTGTAGTAACAGCTACAGTTGGATTTGCTAATTTTTTCTCAATAATCGAACCAGCTATGAATGGAGATATGGCTAAAACTATATGGAGCATTGCAGGACCAATAGTCTTTTCAATAGTTGCCTTAGTACTTTTTGCTAGATATGAAAAGAACTTAAAGAAAAATAATTAAGAAAAATTTGCAATGAAGAATATGTTCTAAAGATTATAAAGTTCAGATAAATAATATCTGGACTTTATTTTATAAAAACATTTAAATATAAAATTTATTATTATAGAAGTTTTAATATGTCTTTTATTTTGGTGAAAATTTTATAAACATTTATTTATATTTATCAAATTTATTTATAAATTATAAACTTAGCTAGACAATGCTTAGGTATTGAGTAATAATATTAATATCAAGTGAAACTTAGCTTAGAAGGAGTTTTATCTCCATTGAAGTTTAGTTGAACATATACTCAAATAGTCAGTAGCTCTAGTTGATGACATTATTATTCCTTACATGGTAGCTAACCACAGTGTTAAAGCAGCTAGGCTCTATATAAAAAGTTAAATTAAACAAAGAGGTGGAACGGTTGAATAAAATCATAGGAAGCAAAATTAAAGAACTTAGAACTAATAAAAAGATGACATTAAAGGAACTAAGCGAAAAAACATCTTTATCTACTGGGTTTTTATCTCAATTAGAAAGAGGTCTTACCAGTATAGCTACAGATTCTTTACTTAATATAGCAGAAGCTTTAGATGTTGAATTATCTTACTTTTTACTATCAACTAGTAAGAGGAGAGAAAGATTTATACAAAAGAGTTACGAAAGAGATATATATAAAATAGATAATGCCCTTCATATTAATTATGTATTATCAAATAATCCTGAAGATAAAACTATATTGCCTAGATTAATTGAAATATTGCCTACCAATACAGAGGAGAATTTAAATACTTATCAGCATGAAGGTGAAGAATTTATATATGTATTAGAAGGAATTATAACTTTATTCATAAATGATGAAAAGCAGTATCTTTACCCCGGTGATTCAGCACATTTTAAATCTTCTATTAATCATAACTATGCAAACTATACTAATAAAATATGCAAAATTTTAGTTGCAAGTGTTCCTAATCCTGCAGCAACTAGCAAAAAGTAACATCATATAAAATATAGACAAATGTCATGTATGACTAAATAAAATAAGGAGAGTGAATGAATTGTCTTTAAAAAAACAGATGAAATTCCTTCAGCAGTGTGAAAACAACTTAGGTAAATTGAATTTTTATCTAGATATTACAGACAGTAAGATTACCTGTGAACCTTGCTTAATGGTAAAGCATTATTATAACTGGTGTGTTAAAAATATATTTAGAATAGATGTAAATGAAGTAAACCTTACTGAGTTTTTTAAAAAAATTATAGAAAAGTTAGATTATAAAGTAATTGGGAATATGGAGTATGAGGATTTTAGAAATCTTATAGTATCATACTACTCACTAGGAGAAATATATTTTGAGAGAAAAGAATTTGAATTATCAAAGGATTACTTTTCTAAAGTAATAGAGGTCATGGAGGAATTCTTAAAAAGTGGAAATAAATTTCAAACCGAAGAAATTCAATGTAAAAGCGGAGTAGTATTTTTTGAACTATTAATGTGGGCAAGAAAAAATCTTGGTGATATGGTTGAAGTTGAAGAAGCTTTATACTTATATGAAAGTATAATTGGAGAAGAAGAAATATTATACATACAAAAAAACTATTGTGTATATAGAGCAAGTAAAGAATTAAACATTATAGATAAAGCAAATGAGGCAGCTAGAAATGTAATAAAAATATTATCTTCATTTAAAGGAATAAATATAGATGTTGTAGAGTATTTTACAACAGAAAAATCTTACTCTAATGCCATAGATATCTCAATAGAGGAATATTGTAAGGATAGTATCCCTCATTGGATAAATGCAATGAATACTATATGCACAAAAGCACAATCCCTAGATATAGAATGTGTAGATAAGATTATAAAGTTCTGTAATATATTAATGGAAGATCTTAAAATTGTAGAATGGAGTACTTTAATTTTAAGCTTATACAAAGGTATCAGACAAGAGGAAGAGCAACTTATTAAAGTATTAAGTTATCTAAGACAAAGTTTTAAAATTATAGATTATAAACACGGAGATTTTATAAATTGTTCTCAAGCAGTATGTGTGTTAAATGAAATTTATGAAGATATAAGAATAAGAAAGTATAAAGAAGTATTTTTAAGAGAGTATGAATTTGACTTTGCATTTTATTTAATGAATGCTGCGGTTCAAAACAATAATTATGAAAAAGCAATTGAAACTTCAACTAAGTTATCTTCCATAATCAATATATTTAATATAAATAAAGAGCTACTTAATTATATAGAAGAATGTAAAGAAATATCTATAGATGGAACTAAAAGGGAAAACTATAATTTAAGAGAATATCCTTGGCTATACTTATATAATAATGCAAAAGACATATGTACAAGCTATGGTATAGAATCTAAATTTGATACTAGTGACTTTATTAGAAGTAGTAGTAAAAAAACAATAATAGGTATTAATGCAATTCAAGATAGAGAGGTAGAAGAAACTTTAAACAATATTGTTGGAGAAAAGATCTTTTTACAAGATAAGGATATTGTGTTTATTAGCAATGAACAACTTGAGTTAAAATCATATATTAAAGATTATTATAGTTGTGAAGTTATTACAAAGAATAATTTATTAAGAGATCCTAATAAATGTATTATAACTTATGATAAGTCTATTCATGGTAAAATGGCAGATAAAAATATTATTGTAATAGATGGTCATAAAGAGTTAAGGGATATTGATGTAACTTATATTAAACATATATTGGAAGATTGTAACAATTCTATATTGGCTATTCTTATTAATACAAAAAGTAGTGATTATAAGGCTGAAGCATTAAGTTATAATAAAGCTTTATTGGAAAATATGCTAGATTATAAAAGAGAAATTATATTATTTGACCAAAAAGACTTTTTTGATTCTAGAGAGTTATTAGAAACACTTATAGGACAAACTTCAGAAAATATAATAAATATGAAATTTAATGACTTTAAGACCAATATAAATAAAACTTTAGATGGAATTAGAGAAGACATAAAATTTAAAAATGGAGTTTATAAGGAAAGAAGATATACCCTTAAGGAATGTGTATCAGAATATATAAACCTAGCAGATGAAGTTAAATCAAACTATAATGAATTTCTTACAAAAATTCAGGGTGATATAGAGTTTTTAGGAAAATATGCTGAAGAAAAGATATCAATAATTATCCCTGATCTCATAGAAAAAAAACTAGATGCTATAGATGACTTAGAAGAAACTTCAACACTAAAGGATAAGGCTGAAAAGATATTTAGTGAAACTATTGTAAATTGGTGTAATAAAAATATATATGATTTAATGTTAGAGCAATTTGAGGTTTATATAACTAAGTATTCAAAGCTCTATGGATACCATCAAGAGACTATAGAAAAGATAAAGGATAATAGAGATACTGTAATATCTGCCTATGGTGATTTTACAAGTAAAATTAAACCCATAGATATAAAACCACTTGAAGAGCTACTGAAGGAATTTTTAGTATTACATGATGAATTCTTAAATAGTATTAATTATGAAGTTACTGTAATACCAAATGAGAAATTCTTAAGTACAGTAGCTGGTGGAATTAAGGTAATGTTTATGAAGTCAGAAGAAAAGGCAGAAAGTACTAGAATAAAAATTAAAAATCAAGTCATAGAAAATAAGGATAATATTGCTGCTATATTAAGCAATAATATAATGGAAAACTTAAGAGGACTTTCAGACAAGTTAAAGGAAGAAATAAAAGATATATTTGAAGGAACTCTAAATGATATTACAATAGATAAAAATATAGTTGAGCAAGCAGAGATGGATATGACAAAATCTCATGAAGAGATTACTAAAAAGAATGAGGAATTAGAAGTTCTTATGAAATTTGTAGATGTAGAGGTATTAAAATATATCAAACAACTTGATCATAATATGGTATATAATAATAGTAAATGCTATAAATTGGTTTAAAAAAATGGCTATGGGACTACCATAGCCATTTATTATTCTTTTATTTCATAATTATTATTTGTAAGGGTAAATGCTTTTTTAAAGCCATTAGTTAGGTATAGTTCATGGTTCTTAGTTATAAAAATTGCCTCAACATCATCTAATGAGTTAATAAGTTTTAAACCTTCATCTACCCCAAGGGCAAATAAAGTAGTTGATAGAGAATCACCATCTATAGAGTTATTAGATAATATAGACACACCTAAGATGTTGTTGTCATATGGATAACCTGTATCTGGACTTAGAATATGGTGATAGTTTTTACCATCATGCTCAAAGTATCTTTCATACACTCCAGAGGTTACAATAGATTTATTACTAACACTTACAAATCCAATAGTATCACTACCGGATTTTTCAGGGTTTTGAACTCCTACCTTCCAAGGGGTACCATCTATCTTGTCACCGAGTACATAAATATTACCACCTAAATCAATAATTGCACTGGATACTTCAGCATTTTTTAGAATTTTAACTATTTCATCAGCAGCATAGCCCTTTGCAATTGCACCTAAGTCTATAATCATATTGGAATCTTTTAAAAATATACTTTTTTTTGATTCATCTATTTGAATTTTATTATAATCGATTAAAGCTTTTTTTTCATTAATTTCTTTTTCTGAGGGAAGCTTAGCATTGTCTGTACCAATTCCCCATAACTTTACCAAAGGTCCAATAGTGATATCTAGTGAACCACCAGACAGTTTAGAATATTCCAGTCCTTTTTTTACCACATTAAAAGTATCATTACTAACCTCAACAGGTTCTATTCCTGCCATATTATTTACTTCATCCAATTCGGTATTAGACTTACTTATACTTAATATATTTTCTAGTTCTCTTAAACGAGCAAAAGATTCATCTATTATAGTTGTATCACTTTTATCATATATGGTTATGGTACACACTGTACCAATGACTAGCTCTGTTTTACTAATTGGCTTAATAGGTAATCTTTGATTTGCACATCCTGCAACAATAATAATAGTTATAAATAGAACTAAAATGCAAGAAAGTTTTTTAAAAAGTTTCATAGGGACCTCCTTAGTTATATGCATAGTAATATAAAGTTTTAATATTTAAATAAAAAAATTTATATATTGTTAAAACATTATTAAAGTGAATTATATCTTTATAT
>NZ_JBQHQR010000010.1:0-135201 GCF_052067195.1 Clostridium sulfidigenes
ATTTTAAACCATAAATTCAATATATTTAAATATGTTTCTTTTTTCTTATATCGCTATCCTAAGAATTAGTGAGATATAAAGAGAATATTAAAGAATAAAGAGGAAGTTGTTCTGTTCATGCGGGTTTGAGGGCTTTTGTTAATTTTTTAAGTAAAATAAAGGTAAGATTTAATACTTGAAAGGTTGTTAAGTATGATGAAATAGAATATGGTGTGAACAGTATTTATATAATGTTATGATAAGGGTGATTATGATGGTTTATTTAAGTGTTTTTACATTTCCAAATGATGATATAGAATTTGATTTTTTACTAGAGGAAAAAAGAACGTGCTACGACTCATTTTATCCATTTAAGATATTATCAAAACATAGTTTTGAAAGAATTGATTTTGAACCAGTTACGATTTTATATGGTGGAAATGGTTCGGGAAAATCAACGGCATTAAATGTGATAGCAGAAAAAACAGGGATCAATAGAGATTCTATCTATAATAAATCTAATTTCTATCCTGACTATGTCAATATGTGTGAGATGCAACTTGAAGATGACATCCCTAAAAATAGCAGAATTATAACAAGTGATGATGTATTTGATTATATGTTGAATATCCGAAACCTTAACGAAGGAATTGATCATAAACGGGAAAAACTTTTTGAAGAATACTTAGATGCAAAATATTCTCATTTCCAAATGAAGTCTATAGAAGAATATGAGCAACTAAAAAAAGTAAATACTGCTAGAAGTAAAACCCAGTCAAAGTTTGTGAGAAATGAAGTTATGGATAATGTAAGAGAGTATTCAAATGGAGAAAGTGCATTTCGATATTTTATTGAAAAAATTGGAGAAAACGGATTATACATATTGGATGAGCCTGAAAACAGCCTTTCTCCCAAACGTCAGATGGAATTAATGAAATTTATCGAGGACTCTGCACGGTTTTTAGGATGTCAATTTATTATATCAACACATTCACCTTTTCTCCTTGCTATGGGTGGAGCAAAAATATATGATCTTGATGAAAATCCAGTTGATGTGAAAAAGTGGACGGAATTAGAAAATGTGCGTTCATATTACGAATTTTTCAAAAGATATGAAAAGGAGTTTTGATGATGTAGAAGAGTAGATAGATGATTAGTATTCTATAGCCAATTTAATAAAAGGAAGGATTTCATAGTAAAAATCAGGGTGATTACGAAAATTTATGGTATACAGAAGAAAGAAAAGTTAGTGACGTCTAATAACTAATAGGAATTGCTTTTCAATTCTAGAGCAGGATAATAAAAAATATCCCGCAATAAAAAGCGGGATAAATTCTATTGGAAAATCATATTTGGTTTTTATGGCAATTAGACAAAATAAGTTTATCTTTTGCTCTATTTATGATATTTTCCTGTACACTCTACCATATCAAGCTCAATCACAGCTGTACCCTTAATCATTTTATCAGGAAGCTCTTTTCCAGCAAACTGCGGAGTGTACTTTTCAACTAGCTTATTTAACACTTCATGTTTATAATCCAAGTCCTCAAGTAGTGAAGCGTTTCCAAGAATTACGACGCTATTGTACTCTGCCTCGGTGTCACAGGCATTCTCGATATTGTCAGTCAAGAGACCAAATAATTCATCAACCTCAAAGCATACTTTGGGGTTTCTATTTATATTATCGATTTTTTGTCCCTTTGGTAGACCATGCATATAAATTTTGTTATTGTAATAAACAAAGTGCATGGCAACCACATATGGATAACCATTCTCATTGATAGTAGCGAATCGTCCGGTATCCGCACGATGAAGGAGCTCATCAATCTGCTCCAACGTTAATTGAAATTTCTTCATTCTATATTGCATAACTTAATTATCCTCCTAATCATGTAAACTTGATTTCTATTCAAGATATATATGTACTTGATATAGAATTAAACATATTATAGCATGGAAGTGAACCTGTTAAAAGTTACACTTATATGATATAATATAGGATACACTTTGGTATAAGGATGGTTATAATTATATGATTTATATTCAAGAAAATTCAAACGATCCAATGTATCTTCAAATTTATAATCAGGTGAAAAAAGATATTGAACAAGGAAATATTGAACATGGAGAACGGCTTCCAGGTATTCGTACACTAGCCCAAACATTAGGTATTGCACGCAATACTGTTAGTCAGGCTTATACCCAGCTTGCAGTGGAGGGATATATTCAAGCAAGACATGGGTCAGGATTTTTTGTTATGGATACTTCAAGTGAATTTACGGAGAAAAATTATGTTCCGCAAGATATAAATGCCTTATCTACCCAAAAATCAGAGCTGAAGAAACCTGTAATTCTATATGATTTTCAGTACGGTACACTTCCTTATGAGCAATTTCCTTTCAAGCTATGGCGAAAATACACATCTCAAGTTCTCCTATCATCGCAAAAGGAAGTAGTTAATCATTATCCAGATAAACAGGGTGATCTGTTTTTAAGAGAAGAAATCGGAAGACACCTGTACAAATCAAGAGGTATGGTTTGTAGTAAGGAACAAATTATCATCGGTTGTGGGCTACAATATTCCTTAAATATTTTGTGCACTCTTCTGCGTAAAGAAAATAACATCATTGCAATGGAGGAACCAGGATATAATGGAGCAAGGGATGTATTTATAAACAACAATTATAATGTGCATGCAATCCCAGCTAGTAAAGATGGACTTATCCTTTCATCAATTCACTGCTCTAATGCATGTGCTGCTTATGTAACACCTTCCCATCAATTCCCTTATGGAACTGTAATGTCAATTGTTCAGCGTAAGGAGCTCCTTAATTGGGCAAATGTTAACGATGCTTATATCATTGAGGATGATTATGACAGCGAACTCAGATATGATGCCAATCCAGTGCCAGCACTTCACTCTTTAGATGCCGAAGATCGTACTATTTATATCGGAACTTTTTCAAAGTCTCTTTCCCCTTCTCTGAGGGTGAACTATATGGTGTTGCCAGTACGCTTGCTAAAGAGGTATCATAGTTTATTCTGTTCTCATAGTTCTCCTGTATCATGGTTAACGCAACGTGTTTTAGCTACATATATGAGAGAGGGAAATTATGAGCGTCATATTCGAAAAATGTGCATCGCCTACAAAAGGTGTCATGATATATTTATGCAGGAAGCGACGAAAATGTTTGGCAAAAAAGTAATATTACATGGTCGTGGGTCAGGGGTGCATTTCGTTTTGGAGTTCCCGGGTGGTGAAGAACAAGATTGGCTTATTAAACAGGCAGAAAAAGTCGGAGTCAAAGTATATTCTATGATTCCATTTTGGAATGATAGGAATGATTGCCCCCGAAACATTATATTTGTAGGATACAGTTTACTGAATGAACAACAGATACGAGAAGGTATCGCATTGCTACACACTGCATGGTTCAATACATTAACATAATGAAAATTCAATGGTGAAATTTCGGAAGACATGGTAGGTAAAATAAAGGTACACTAAATATATAATATGGCAAGGCTGTTATTCATAAATAAATAGAAAAAGAAACTGAGGGTTTATTTGATAAAACATGGATAAAAATGCTTTTGATTAATTATATTGACATAATAATAAACCAATGCTATTCTTATAAAGAATTTAAAAATATAATATAGTATCTTATCAAGAGAGGCAGAGGGACTGGCCCTATGAAGCCCGGCAACCAAAGGTAGTTATTTTAAACTTTATGGTGCTAAATCCAGCAGGATTAACCTGGAAGATAAGAATTGGAAGAACATAACTTCTTGCATTATCTTTTAGGTAAGGCAAGAAGTTTTTTATTTTCAGATGCCTAAGATCACTAAATCTTATACAAAAAATTAAAACATTAATTAACTAAGGAGGAAAAAATGAAAGATAACTTGAAAAAGGGCAGTGCTATTGCTTTGTTACCATTATTTATTTTTATAGCAGTTTTTATGGGGATATCATTAGTTACAAAGGACTTTTATGCTATGCCTGTAACTGTACCATTTTTATTAGCAGCATTAGTAGCATTATTTATGAATAGAAAAGTATCACTAGATAAAAAGTTAGATGTATTTTGCAAGGGAGCAGGAGAACCAAACATCATTTTAATGTGTCTGATATTTATATTGGCAGGGGCTTTTGCAGAGGTTGCTAAAACTATGGGAGCTGTAGAATCTACTGTTAATTTAGGGCTAACATTTTTACCAAGTAACATACTAGTAGCTGGAGTTTTTATAATTGCATGTTTTATAGCAATATCTATAGGTACATCCATGGGAACAATAGTAGCCTTAGTTCCTATAGCTACTGGAATTGCGGCTAAGACAGGTATACCTATAGCTTTAGTGGTTGGAGCTGTTGTTGGTGGATCAATGTTTGGGGACAACCTTTCTATGATTTCTGATACAACTATAGCAGCTACAAGGACTCAAGGCTGTGAGATGAGAGATAAATTTAGAATGAATTTTACAGTTGTATTGCCAGCAGCAATAATAACAACTTTAATATTTACTTTTATAACATTGGGGCAAGATTCTAAGGTAGTAGGGGATTATTCATATAGTTTAGTTAAAGTTTTACCTTATGTAGGAGTATTACTTGCGGCACTTTTAGGGGTTAATGTGCTATTGGTGCTAGTTGGTGGAATCTTATTTGCAGGAAGCATAGGAATATTTACGGGAGCCTTTGATATAATAGGTCTACTGCAGGCCATAGGTAAAGGAATTGGGGGAATGTCTGAGCTTGTAATAATTTCAGTGATAATTGGTGGAATGGTTGAAATTATAAAATTCAATGGAGGAATTGAGTTTATACTAGGATTTATTACAAAAAGAGTTAACAGTAAAATAGGAGCTGAATTTGGAATTGCCACATTAGTTAGTTTAGTTGATATATGTACAGCTAACAACACTATAGCTATAGTTACTGTAGGACCTATAGCTAAAGATATATCTAATCAATATGATATTGAACCTAAAAGAGTAGCGGGTATATTAGATATGTTTTCTTGTGTGTCCCAAGGAATTATTCCTTATGGTGCACAACTTTTATCAGCATCAGCATTAGCTAAATTGTCACCATTTATCATAATGAAATATCTTTATTATCCATATTTAATGGGGATAAGTGCCCTTATAGCAATTGTATTTATACCTTATTTAAAACTAAAAATCAAAGAGAAGCTATAACATTATTCACTTGAAATCATATTTTATTATAAATACTTAGCAAAACAGGAACAGTTTTCTTTAAAGGTTGTTGTTATAATAAGATTAACTTATTAGAACGGGGCAGTTAGAGGTGACATTGAATTATAGTAAGGAATCGAAAATATTATTAGTACAAGGTCATTGTATAGTATGTCCCCAAATAAGTATTTATGATAAATCAAGGAAGAAAGGTGATAAATGATGTTAAGTTATTATGGTAGATTATCTTCAGAAGTATATGATATGGATAAGCCTATAGGGCATTCTTTTGGAGATGTAGAATTTTACATGAATAGATTAGAGTCTTGCAAAGGACCTATTCTTGAACCTGCAACAGGAACGGGGCGTATATTAATTCCGCTTTTAGAAAAAGGATTAAATGTGGATGCATTTGATATTTCAAAAGATATGTTAAATATATGTGAGCATAATTGTAAAGAAAGAGGTTTGAATCCTAAACTTTTTAAAGGTAAGATGGAGTCTTTTTCACAAGATACAAAATATGATGCTATTATAGTGCCAACGGGAACATTCCTTCTACTACATAATAGAGAAGATTCAATAAAAGCATTACAAAACTTTTATAGGCATTTGTCTAATGGTGGTAGACTAATTGTTGATATATTTTTGCAAACAGATATTTCAACAGGTACAGTTTCCACAAAAACTTGGGACTGCACTAATGGAGATATAATCACATTAGAAAATAAAATTGTAGAGGTTGACTATATAAATCAATATACCATTTCCCATGGGAGATATGAAAAGTGGCGTGAAGGGGTACTTTTACAAACTGAATTAGAGCGTTTCCCATTGAGATGGTATGGAGTAGAAGAGTTTAGATTAATACTTGAAAGTATAGGATTTAAAAATATTGTGATTTCTTCAGATTATAAATTTGGTCAGTATCCATCAAATTCTGAGCAAGTCGTTACATTTGAAGCTGTTGCTGTTAAATAGAAGTATCTTAATGTTCCCTCAGACTACGGTCTGAGGGATTTTTCCTTTAGGGAGTGATCAAATACGAAAAAGTAATAGCTTTGTGTAGTAGATATAAAAAATTATATTTAAATTTTTGATTAATTATAAATGTTAACGTAGATAAAAATTTACAAATAATATAATATTAATATATAATATTCTCGTATGAAGGTGAAATTTATGAAATGGTTACTAGAAAAATATAATGTGAAGACTATAAAACCATATTTATGGATATTTTCCATAGGAATAATTAGTATATGCTATTTTTTTATAAATAATTATCAAAATCCCAAATTACATTCCGTATATACAGATATAGATGATTTAATTCCTTTTGTAAGTGTATTCATTATTCCATATATGATGTATATGCCAAATTTAATAATCTCACTTATAATAATGTGTTATTGTGATGAGGAAAGATATTTCATTTCACTTTTGACTTTAAATATAGTTAATTGTATTTGTCTTATAATTTATCTAAATTTTCAAACCTATGTTCCAAGGCCAATAATAATCCATGATGATTTGCTATGCAATTTTGTAAAGTTTATATATAGTAGGGACAACCCCTATAATTGTTTTCCTAGTATTCATGTAGCAGCAACTTTTTCAGTTTTAAAGGGAATAAATAAGCTTAAAAATATGCCAACAAAATATAAGATTGGATTTAATATAGTTGGATGGTTAATTATAATCTCAACTCAATTTGTAAAACAACATGTGATTATAGATTTGTTGGCTGGATTAGTTTTAGTGGAGGCAGTTTATAAGATTATAGAATATTTATATTACAATAAAAACTACCTAAAGGGATTTATTAAAAATAAAAAGAAAGATGATGAAAAGGGTATGGCACAATAACTATGAAGTTGTGATATTGTCCCCTCTCAGGCTTATGTTTGAGAGGGGGCTTTTTATGGTGTCATTTTTCTTGTTCTTTTGTAAACATATTTTTAATTTTGTACTGGATAACCACAATATATCAAAGAAATCCATGTGATTAATTCCCATATTAAAGTTACAACTGGAAATATAATGAAATTTAATGTATAGGTAAATTCAATTAAATGGCAACTTTCTATTTGAAATTCAAATTAGACTGCCTTAAGTGTAAAAGCTATAATTAAGAGTATTGATGTATGGAGGGGAATTATGGGTACTAACATAAATATTATTTCGGGATTTTTAGGGTGTGGAAAGACAACCTTTTTAAATAAAGTAATTCCAAATATGCAAGGAAGCAATGCTTTAATTGAAAACGAATTTGGCAATATTGGCATTGATGGGGATTTAATACAACATAGTCTTCCAATTAAGGAGATTTATTCTGGGTGTATTTGTTGTACTGTTACAGAAAATTTTAATAAAGCCTTAGAAGAGTTAGTCTTAGAGTATAAACCAGATAATATATTTATTGAGCCTTCTGGTGTAGGTAGTTTATCAGATATACTAAAGGTTTGTAATAGAGTTTCCTTAAATTCAACCTTAAATATAAAGATTAGGGATGTTATTACCATTGTAGATGTAGATTCCTTCAATGATTACAGTGAGAACTTTGGAAGTTTTTATTTAGATCAAATAGAAAATGCTCAGATGATTTTTTTAAGTCATTTTGAGAATCTAGTGGATAGTGAAGTTGAAGAGATTATTGGGAAAATAAGTTTAATAAATCCCAAGGCTACAATTTTTAAAGAGCCATGGATTTCTTTATCAGGGGAAGAAATTGTTGAAACAATAAACAGTATGGAATCCTATGAGATTGAGTTAAAGGATAGGCCTGCCTTTTTGGCAGCTAATAAGATGTTTCAAACTTTTTCTATAGATAAGCTAAGGGCTTTTTCAGAGGAAGAAATAGATAAAATATTACTTTCTTTAAATCAACAGGAGGATGGTTTTATTGTAAGAGCTAAGGGAATTGTTCAGCTTTCTACAAAGAAACTGGTTTACTTTGATTATACCCCACACCATTATCATTGGGAGTATTTAGAAACGGTAAAAACTACAAAGGTAACCGTAATTGGCAGTAACTTAGATAAGAAAAAAATAGTAGGAATTTTTTATTAATAAATTAGGGGGTACCATGGGAAAAATAATTGATTATAAATGTACATATGGTAATGAACAGGGAATTAGTAAAGAAATTATTGAAAAAACCAATTTGAAATTTCCTGATGCTTATAAAAATTGGGATAGTATGGTGACACTTGCCAAGGAGCTTAAGGAATACTATAAGGCCAATGTTTGTACACTACCCTTCTGTCATACTGTGGAAGGGGAGGCACTAGGGGGAAAAGTTAATCTTGGGGATGAGAATATAGGACCAAGAGCCAAAGAATATATTTGTACAACCATAGAAGAACTGTTGTCTTTACCTAAAATTGATTTTTCAAAGGGAAGAATTTCCGAAGTATTAAAAGCCTGTAAGTCTTTGAGAGAACAAGGTGAAAATGTGGTTTTAAATGTTTCGGGACCATTTACAATAATGAATGTTTTAATTGAACCAAGAGTTGTTTTCAAAACCTTTAGAAAGAATCCAGAGTTAATTAGGGAAGTTTTTAATAAATTTCAACATGAAATAATTGAATTTATAGAAGAAGCACAAAAAGTAGGGGTGAACATCATTAGCTATGCAGACTCTTCTGGGGGAGTTAATATTCTTGGACCTAAGTTTGCAGAACAAGTAGTGGAAATGTTTACTTATCCTTTATTAAAAACAATGGATAAAATCATAAATGAAGAAATAATAATAGTACTTTGTCCGAAAACTACTTTTTCTTTACTAGGAACAGATAAAGCAGTGTGGAAGGATGTTTCCTTAGGAGGACCTTTAAACTATGAAGAAGGCTTCATAAAGGCTATAGGACTAGCAAAGTTTGTTGGACAAACATGCATGAAAAATAAAGATTTTCAGTTAAAAGATGGGGTTATTAAAACCCTTGAATTACTATAAATAAATAGCACCTTAAAAAAAGGAGATGGTTGTATATGCACAAGGATGATAAAATGACCCCAATTGAAAGGTTAAATGCCTTCATGACAGGAAAACCTATGGACAGAATACTTGCAATGCCTGTAGCTTGCTCTATGTCTGGACTAGCATTAGGAATGACCCACAAAGAGAAAAGAAGTAGTGCGTTAAATGAAGCTAAAGCACAGATAGCTTGTTATGAAAGGTTTGGAAACGATTTATTAGTGGTTGAATATGGATTACATGGTGTAGGTATTGCATTAGGTAGTAAGATGAATGATCCAGAGGAATCTGTACCAGCAATTATGAGTTATGTTTTAGAGGATTTAAATGATATAGATAAACTTGATATGTCAAAGTTAGAATTAAAAAATGATAAACTTTTCCAATTACATATTGAGGCTGCAGAAATATTAATTGATAAGTTAGGAAACGAGGTTCCAACAGGGGTTTTAATATCTGGACCTTTTACTGCAGCAGCAAGTATTTATAAAACAGAAAATTTTTTAAGAGCAACTAGAAAAAATCCCGAAAAAGTACATGAGTTAGTTAAGTTTTGTACAGAAGCATTAAAGATGATATGTAGAGAATTTATAAAACGAGGTGTTCTTATATTGCTATGTGACCCAATTGCTTCAGGAACAATTCTTAATAGAAAACAATATTTAGAATTTGTATTACCTTACACTATAGATTTAATGAAGGATATTCATGAGGCAAAAGGCTTAGTTTGTTACCATATTTGTGGAGACACAACATCAATAGTAGGGGACATGGTAAAGTCCGGTTGCGACATGTTAAGTATAGATAATAGAGTTGATTTAGCTTATACAAAACAAGTAGCAGGGGATAAAGTTCCAATTCTAGGTAATGTAGACCCAGTAGAAGTTCTAATTTTAGGAAGTACACAGGAGGTAGATTCTGCAGTAAAAACTTGCATGCAAAAGGCTTATGATAGTCCTTGTGGCTATATTTTAGCATCGGGTTGCGACCTTTCAGGAAATGTTCCTTTAGAGAATATTGATCAATTTATGGCATCTGCAAGAAAATATGGAAAGTGGCCAATAGATCCGAAAAATTTCATGTAAAAATATTTGTTTGAAAAATTTTGCAATTAAAATGGAGGAATAATAATGACAGCATCTAAGGAACAATTATTAAAAAGATTATCCGATGGCGTATTAGAGATGGAAGAAGAAGAGGTAATAGAAGCCTGTGAGGAATATGTAGAGGCAAAGTATAAAGCCTTTGATGGTATTATGGAAGGACTTGTAGATGGTATGAACCGTGCAAGTCAATTATATGAAGAGGAAGAATATTTCGTAACAGATGTATTACTATGCTCAGATGCAATGTATGAAGGGCTATCAATATTAAGACCTCATCTTCCTATAGAAGAAGAAGGAAATAGCAAGCCAAAGGGAGTTATTGGAGTTGTAGAAGGAGATACCCATGACATAGGAAAGAATTTAGTAAAAATTATGATGGAAACTGCTGGTTTTGAAATGATTGATTTAGGAAGGGATGTTTCGCTTAAAAGTTTTGTAGACAAAGCTAAAGAAGTTAACGCTTCTTTTGTATGCATGTCAACCTTAATGACAACAACTATGTCAGGAATGGGAAAAGTTATTGAATTATTAAAGGAAGCAGGAATTAGAGATCAAGTTAAAGTCCTTATAGGTGGAGGACCAATTTCTCAAAAATTTGCAGATACCATTGGTGCAGATGGGTACAGTTCCAATGCTGTGGAGGCAGTAAAATTAGCAAAAAAAATGCTTAATATAGCTTAGAAAGAAGGATGTAATATGATATCTCCAAGAGAACGATTAAATATGGTTTTCAACAGAGAACAGGTTGATAGAGTTCCATGTATTTGTCCTGGTGGCATGATGAACATGGTTACAACAGAAGTAATTGAAGACCTTGGAATAGATTTTTCAAAGGCTCATAGTAATGCGGAAACTATGGCTGATTTGGCTACTGCAGTATATGAAAAGGGCTGTTTTGAAAATTATGGAGTTCCTTTTTGTATGACCATTGAGTCTGAAGAGTTTGGAGCAACGGTGAATATGGGGTCAAACATATATGAACCTCATGTTGTGGAGTATGCGATAGATTCAGTAAAGGAATGGACGAAACTCCATGAGATTAATTTTCAGGAGGGAAGAACTAAAGTAGTTATTGATGCAATTAAATTATTAAAAGCAAAGGGAAGTAATGTTCCTATAATAGGGAATTTAACAGGGCCAATAAGCACTGCTAGTTCTGTTATGGAACCTGTAGTATTTTATAAAGAGCTGAGAAAAAATAATGAAGAAGCTCATAAATATGTTGATTATGTTACCGATCAATTAATTTTATTTGCAAAGAAACAAATAGAAGCAGGGGCAGATATAATTGCTATTTCTGACCCTAGTGGAACTGGTGAAATTTTAGGACCAAAGTTATTTGAAGAATTTGCTGTAAAATATATCAATAAGCTAGTGGATGCTATTCAAGAAGTACAGGGAAAAACTATTGTGCACATATGTGGCCAAATGAAAAATGTGTATAAAGAGGTAAATAAAATAAAAAGTGATGTTCTAAGCTTTGACTCTATTGTTAGTATGAGTGAGGCACGAAAGAATTTAGGAGATAGATTACTTATGGGTAATGTAAGTACCTATACAATTGAATTTGGAGAGCCTAAGAAAGTTTCAGAGTTGACTAAGAAATGTGTTAAAGATGGAGTGAACATAATTTCACCTGCCTGTGGACTTGGAATGAAATCTCCTCTTACAAATGTCAAAGCAATCCTTGAGACTTTAAAAAAGGAGATGCTATAGAAATGCCTAAGATTTTTATTAAACAGTTAGGTAAGGACTTTGAGTATATTCCAAAGAAAAACTTACTACAGCTTTTATTAGAAAATGATATTTTTGTAGACAATCCTTGTAATGGAAATGGTTCTTGTGGGAAATGTAAGGTCAGGGTGTTGGAAGGAAATCTTCCTCCACTTTCGCCAACGGAAAGAAAGCTATTGAAAGAAGATGAAATAAATGCAGACATAAGACTTTCCTGCTTGGTAGTACCAAAAGAAGATATTACAATTGAAATTCTGCAAAAGGAAAGAAAGCATAAAATACTTACTAATGGGTATGTACCTGAATTTGAGTTTAATCCTACAATTTCTAAAAAAATCTTTGAAATAAAAATGCCTACTTTAGAAACTCAAAGTCCTTTTGAAGATTCTTTATGTGAGGCCCTTGGGTCTAAAAAGGTCAACTGGAAGTTACTAAGGGACTATGAAAGCAGCTATGGAACTGTAACTGGAGTATTTAATGACAGCGAGTTAATTGCCCTTGAAGCAGGGGATACAACTGAGTTTCTTTATGGTGTTGCCATTGATATCGGAACTACAACGGTGGTTGCAGCATTAATTGATATGAACAATGGTGAGGAATTAGCTACAGCTTCAAGAATTAATCCCCAAAAGAAGTTTGGGCTAGATGTTTTAACTAGAATAACCTATGAATTAGAACATCCAGAGGGGTCAAAAGAAGAGTTACAGAAAACTATTGTACAGGCTATCAATGAAATGGTTGAAGAGTTATGTAGTGAGGGAAAAATAAAGAAAGAAAATATTTATGAAATTTCTATTGCTGCAAACTGTACCATGATGCATTTCCTTTTAGGTGTAGATGCAACATCAATTGGAAAATCTCCCTACGCTCCTGTATTTACAACGGCAAAAAACATATCAGCAAGTGACCTTGGTATAAAGGCTGCTAAGTGTGCAAGAGTATATTGCCTTCCTTCTGTATCCTCTTACATTGGAGCTGATATAGTGGCAGGTGCCTATGTTTGTGAATTACATAAAGCTGAGGAAAATATACTATTTATAGATATTGGAACCAATGGAGAGATAGTTTTATCTAAGGGTGGAAGATTACTTTCCTGTTCCTGTGCAGCAGGACCAGCATTAGAAGGAATGAATATAAGTTCAGGGATGAGAGCAGCAGAGGGCGCTGTTGAAGATGTGGAAATCACTGAAAATGGAATAGACCTTAAGGTTATAGGAGAGGAAGACCCTATAGGGATATGTGGAAGTGGGATACTAGCAGCAGTGAAAGAGCTTCTTAGAACAGGAATTATAAAAAACAATGGAGCATTTATAAAAAAAGAACAATTAGAGGAATCTGATTATCGATATAAGATGATACAATTAAATGGGAATAAAAGAGAATTTATTTTAAAAAGTACTCCAGAACAGCTACTAATAACTCAAGGAGATGTTCGTCAGGTACAATTAGCAAAAGGAGCTCTGCTTTCAGGATTTTATGCCTTGTTAAAACAGGCTACGATTGATATGAGTGAATTAGATAAGGTGATGATAGCTGGACAATTTGGCGCTCACCTACCAGCAGATAGCCTTGTAGGAACAGGAATTTTGCCAGAAGAGGTAAAGAATAAACTAGTATATGTAGGGAATTCTTCTAAAACTGGAGCATATATGGCACTTATGTCTGTTAGAGTTAAGAAAGAAATTGAAGATTTAGCAGGTGAAATGGAGTACATGGAACTTGGAGCCTCAGAGGGATATGAAAAATTATTTTCACAGTGTCTTATATTTGGAGATAAATAATAGATTTTATAAAACATATAAATAGAAGACATATGGAATAAAACATAGGTCACAAAATAAAAATATATGAATTATCTTTGGAAAAGCATAGGTAATTCATATATTTTTTTATTCTCATTTAAGTAGAGAACCCAAATCTATGATTTGGTGTGAATCACTTACTCAGCGAACGCAGTGAGTCGAGTTTCAATTATTAAGTTGTTAGCCCTCTATTTGCTGTGAAATAAATTGCTTAATTTTAGATAAGCCTCCATGTTTAAATTTTAAAGTATAGTAATCCTTTGAAATATTAATAAGTTCAATATCAATTATATCTAAATTTAACAGTGCTTCCTCTATTTTTTCTAAAGTTCCATCTTGGGAATTTTCAATAACTGCTTGCTTTGTTTTTAATCTTATCCATTCCATAAGCAGAGTATTATAGTTGTTTTTTATAAAATCCATATCCAAGCCTCCTTAAAGTAAAATTATAAAATATAAGAATGATCGATATTACTCCTTATATTTTATAAAACTGTGTTTTATACCTTTGGGAATAAATTTAATTGTATTTGGGTATAAATATAATTAAATATAATCATTTATATTTTAACATAATAATATGAAATATAATATAACTAATCAAAGTATAGTTTAACCTAACTTGATTAATTATAACTATATATATATAATGATATATAAGTGATAATAATTGAATAAGTCAAGGGTAAGTAGAAAGCTTAACTTGTGAATTAACATATTTAGATTTTAAATTAAAAGCAAATAGAAAGATCCTAAACATAAATGGGGGTAAATTTTAATGAATGATAATATGAGTGATAATGAGATTATGACTGTTAGTGAGGTGGCAGAATATTTCAAAATAAGTGAAGTTACTACATATAAACTAGTGCAAGAAGGGAAAATTCCAGCCTTTAAAATTGGTAGGCATTGGAGAGTAAAAAGAAGTGATTTAACTGAGTTTATTGAAAAGTTAAAACGAGGAGAAAGAATATAAACTTAGTTTATAATAGGAGGATATGTTTTGAAAAGTAAGATTAAAAATAAAATTAGGGTTATATCTCTAGGGGGACTAGGAGAAATTGGTAAAAATATAACAGCCATAGAATATAAGGATGAAATTATTGTAATAGATTGTGGAATTTCATTTCCAGAGCCAGATATGTATGGGGTTGATCTAGTTATTCCAGACGTAACTTATTTGCTAGAAAATAAGGATAAAGTAAAAGGTTTTTTCTTGACTCATGGACATGAGGATCATATAGGTGCATTACCTTATGTGTTAAAACAACTTAATGTTCCAGTGTATGGAACCCGTCTAACTTTAGGATTGGTGGAAAGTAAATTAGAAGAGCATAATATACTAAAAGATTGTGACCTTAATGTTGTAAAAGCTGGAAATACTATTAAATTAGAAAATATAAGTGTAGAATTTATAAGAAATAGTCATAGCATTGCAGATTCCTGTGCTATTGCAGTGCATACACCTATTGGTAGAGTTGTTCACACTGGAGACTTTAAAGTAGATTATACTCCAATTGATGGAGAGGTTATGGATTTACAAAGACTTTCAACTTTGGGCAAGCAAGGGGTATTATTGCTACTTGCTGATAGTACTAATGTGGAACGTCAAGGGTATACCATATCAGAAAAGGTAATTGGAGAATCCCTTAATAGGATTTTTGGTAAAGCAACAGGAAGAGTAATAGTGGCAACCTTCGCATCAAATATTCATAGGCTACAACAGATTGTAAATGCATCTATTTTCTATGAAAGGAAAATAGCCTTTAGTGGAAGAAGTATGGAAAAAATATCTCAAGTAGCAATGAATCTTGGGTATTTAAACATTCCTGAAGAGAGTATTGTTGGTATAAATGACATTGGTAAGTATGATAGTGAAAACATTACAATAATCACAACTGGTAGCCAAGGTGAGCCGATGTCTGCGCTTACAAGAATTGCTGCAGGAATACACCGAAGTGTACAAGTAGAAAAAGGTGATTTGGTTATTATATCTGCATCTCCAATACCAGGAAATGAAAAGTGTATATCCAATGTAATAAATGATTTATTTAAAAGGGGTGCTGAAGTTATATATAATTCCTTAGAAGAAATCCATGTTTCAGGGCATGCTTGTCAAGAGGAATTAAAGCTAATCCACTCTTTAGTTAAACCAAAATATTTTATGCCGGTTCATGGAGAGTATCGTCATTTAATGCAGCATGGATTACTCGCTGAGAAGTTAGGCATGGATAAGTCTAATATATTTGTATCCCAAGTTGGTGATGTATTGGAAGTGCACAGCAAAGCTGCTACCATATCAGGTAAAGTAAAAACAGGAGCAATAATGGTAGATGGACTAGGTGTAGGAGACGTTGGAAGTAGTGTATTACATGATAGAAAATTATTAGCACAAGATGGAATTCTAACGGTAGTAATTACAATTAAAAAAGATTCGTATACTATAGTAGCAGGACCAGATATAATAACTAGAGGTTTTGTTTATGTTAGGGAATCAGAAAACATCATTAATGATGCAAGAGACATTGTATTAAAAGAAGTTGAAAAGAAATTAGCAGCTAAAGATATGAGTAGAAGAAATATAAAATTTGCAGTTAAAAATTCTCTATCACAATTCATATATATGAAGATTAAAAGACGACCAATAATTATGCCAATAATTATGGAAGTTTAAGATTTAAAAACAATAATAAACAGAATTTTTTATTAAAAAACTTTAAGAAGATAATATAATAGAAATTAAATAAGCTTTGAATCTTGTGAATAAGATTCAAAGCTTATTTTAGTTTTGTATTTTATACGATTTGTTTTCACTAATTGTAAGTTGTCTTATTTAATTTAACTTCAAAAATAATAATTGCAAACATATTGACAGTTATCTATGTGTAGTCATATAATGGATATAGACAGTTATCTATATAGATTTTAAAATGAGTTAAGTAAAATAAAGTTCACTTTGTAATATTGGAATTAATTAAAGTTAAAAAATATAATTTAAGGAGATGGGAATGTGTTTGTATTTGAATGGTTAAATAATCAACTATTGAAAATGGAATGGCTTAGTAATTTAGTTACACTTATAGTAAAAAATTTATTTGGCCTAGATGTTAGCAGCAGAATTGGAGGAAGTATTCACTTCTTTATATATGATGTTATAAAGATATTCATACTACTTTCAGTATTAATATTCTTAATTTCATATATACAAAGTTTCTTTCCACCAGAGAGAACTAAGAAAATTTTAGGAAGATTTAATGGTATTTGGGCCAATATATTGGGTGCCTTACTTGGAACTGTTACACCTTTTTGTTCCTGCTCATCCATTCCTTTGTTTATAGGATTTACTAGTGCGGGTCTACCAATTGGGGTTACATTTTCATTCTTAATATCTTCACCTCTTGTAGATTTAGCTTCCGTTATTTTGCTTGCAAGCATATTTAACTGGAAGATTGCAATTGCTTATGTTGTTGTAGGTCTTATTCTTGCAGTTATTGGAGGTTCAATTATTAGCAAGTTGAAACTTGAAAAATATGTAGAGTCCTTCGTTTTTAACAATAAGATGATTGAAGTAGAGCAAGAAGATTTGACTAAAAAAGATAGGATGATTTTTGCTAAAAATCAGGTTTTGGACATTATAAAAAAAGTATGGCTATATATTTTAATCGGTGTAGGAATAGGAGCTGCAATTCATAACTGGATTCCAGAGAATGTAATTACTGCTGTTCTTGGTCAGGATAAATGGTATTCTGTTCTGATAGCAACTTTTGTAGGAGTTCCTATGTATGCTGATATTTTTGGAACTCTACCAATTGCAGAAGCATTGGTACTTAAAGGAGTAGGAATTGGTACAGCCTTATCATTTATGATGGGTGTAACTGCACTTTCCCTTCCATCTATGATTATGCTAAAGAAAGTAGTGAAACCAAAACTATTAGGTATATTCGTAGGAATTGTTACTATAGGAATCATTATCATAGGTTATGTCTTTAATGCCTTTGGGTATCTTCTACTATAAGATTACTTATTAAGATATTTTATAATTTTAATAGAATATATTTTATTTAGGTTTTAAAAAATAATATTTAAGGAGTGATATGTATGATAATTAAGATTCTAGGATCGGGATGTAAAAAATGTGTTACATTAAAAGAAAATACTGAAATAGCATTAAAAGAAACAGGTATGGAAGCTGAGATAATTAAAGTTATGGACTTTAAGGACATTATGGCTTTTGGAGTAATGACAACTCCGGCACTAGTTATTAATGAAAAAGTTGTTTCCTTTGGAAAGGTATTAAAACCAAAAGAAATTATAAAGATTCTTGAAAGTTCTAAATAAAAATTTCTTATGTCTTCATTGGAAAAAATTTATAGTTTATCTTAAGGAATAGTCTTGAAATAATAAATTAATATATTGGAGTGTATATAACACTAATAAAAGCTTCTGAGCAAGTTTTTAAGGACCTATGGGTTGCATACCTATTACCATTCTTCGTAATACATGTGATATGGTAGTTAGGTAACCTATAGGTCTTAGTTTGTTTGTTTATATTGGTTCATTTCTAATATAAATAAAGTTCTAAAAAACTTAATTGTAAAAAGAATTGTTAATTCAAGAAAATTGTAAGAACCATAAGATAAGACAATATATTTGAGTATAGCAGAGTATTTTATTATATTAATGATTTTATAATTAATGGATATTATGACATAATGTAAATTAGAGTAATAATGGAATAAATTGAAAAATATATGGATAATTCTCTTTAGCTTTTAGATTTTTTTAAAATTAATGTAAGATAATCAAATCAAAGGCGTCTTATATGTGAGGAGGTGATAAAGTGACGGAGTTTGAGGATATATATAAAAATTATTTTAAAGATATTTTTTTGTATATATATAGTTTATCTGGAGATAGGCATATAGCAGAGGATATTACAGCTGAAACATTTATGAAGGCAATAAAATCTATTGAAAGATTTAAGGGTAACTGTGATATACGAGTATGGTTATGTCAAATTGCAAAAAATTGCTACTTTTCTTTTCTGAGAAAGAAGAAAAAAACTGTACATTTAGATGAACTTTCTGAACAAAAAGATAATTTTAATTTTGAACAAATAATATCTTCAACAGAAGAATCTATGAAAATTCACGAAATTCTTCATAATCTTGACGAACCATATAAAGAAGTATTTTCACTGCGAGTTTTTGGAGAATTGAGCTTCAAACAGATTGCATGTTTGTTTGGAAAAAGTGATAACTGGGCTTGCGTTACGTATCACCGAGCTAGAAATAAGATCAAAGAGCGAATGGAGGATTATAAATGAAAGTAACTTGTAATGTGATTAGAGACCTTTTGCCTTTATATTTAGAAAATATTGCCAGTGATGATACTTGCATTATTGTGGAACAGCATATTAGTTTTTGTGAAGATTGTAGAAAGCAGCTTGATGAGATGAAATTATATAATAATCCACCTATAGATACAGATGTAGCCCCACTGAGAAATCTAAAGGCTACTTTGCGTAAGAAAAAACTCCAAACAATTATTTTTTCTGTTATGTTGACCATAGTTATTGCTTCAATTACAATTGCTTTTTTTACTGCGCCAAAGTATATTCCTTATAGTGAAGGCACAGTATCCTTAATAGAAAAGGATAATGGGTCGGTACTTGCTTTATTCAGTGATAAAGTATCAGGATATGATATAAGTAGTTTTCCTAATGATGACAACACAGGTTATGTTTACAATATAACTGCATGGGATAGTATTTGGAACAGAAGTATTGCTAAAAATCCTGCAAATAATACTATTTTGAATCCAAATGGTGAAGTGGTAGATTCCGTGTACTATTATATGACTAATGGAAGTGAAGATAGATTAATATATGGTAATGACCAAAATCCTGGTGGAGGTGTTTTCACATTGCCAAGACTTGTTTTGGCATATTATTTAATTATTGACTTAGCATTGGTAATGCTTTGTGGAATAATTATGTTTGTATTCCGGGGATATGAAAAAGTAAAAAATGTGACAATAAAAATTCTCTTTTTGCCTATATCATATTTTTTAGGTCATCTTTGTATTAAAGGATTTACAACGTCATCATATTCTGCAGCAAGGGATTTTTTTGCAATCTTGCTAGTGATGATTCCACTATACATTGGATTCCTATCTGCTATCAGTTTAATGAGAGAATATAGAAATGGTAAAAGGGACTAATATTTAAGTAGGTTTTTAAAAATTTAATTTACTGGTAACAGAAACGCACGATATATCTTCTATTACAAAATTTCGAGGGTCTAATTAATATTGGGAAATTAAATATTATGTGGTATAATAAGAAATAGTAGGAATGGATTGTGAAAAAATAAATAAATAAAATTTCAAATAAAGAATTTAAAATTAGGGGGAATAAAAAAATGGTAAGATATCGTTGTTCAGTATGTGGCTATATTCATGAAGGGGAGTTGCCAGAAGGTTTTAGATGTCCTAAATGTAAACAACCAGCCTCAGTATTTGTTAAAATTGAAGAAGAAAAAGAGATTAAAAATATTTACGCAGGAACAAAGACAGAAAAGAATTTGATGGAAGCTTTCTCAGGCGAAAGCCAGGCGAGAAACAAATACACATACTTCGCCAATATTGCACAAAGAGAAGGATACGATCAGTTAGCTGAAATTTTTCTAATGACAGCTAGAAATGAACAAGAGCATGCTCGTATATGGTATGAAGAGTTGGGTAATTTGGGAAATACTGCTGAGAATCTTTTACATGCAGCTGAAGGTGAAAACTATGAGTGGACAGACATGTATGATGGTTTTGCAAAGGATGCAGAAGCGGAAGGATTTAAGGAGTTAGCTGAAAGATTCCGTAGAGTGGCTGCTATTGAAAAATCCCATGAAGAGCGTTATCGTAAATTACTAAAAAATATTGAAATGCAACAGGTATTTGAAAAAGGTGAAGAAACTATGTGGGAATGTCGTGTTTGTGGACATCTTGTAATGGGAAAAAAAGCTCCTAAAGTTTGTCCTGTATGTAAATATTCTCAAAGTTATTTCGAAGTTAGAAAAGAAAATTATTAATTTTAAGCCGTCACTTATTGTGGCGGTTTTTTTATTTTGCATATTAATATCGATGGATAGTTCTTTATATAATTCAAAGTAATAGTTTATAAATATGTAAACATTATAATTTTTATTGACAATGGATAATATTTTTGTTATTGTTTAAAAGTATGAAATTTGTGTGAACTTATATTAGGAGGATATTATGCAAGAAACAAAGGTTAAAGTAGTAGTAGCTGATCCGTCGGCAATAGGTTTATTTGGACTAGCAATGGTAACATTAGTAGCATCATCTCAAAAGTTAGGATTAACAGAGGGAGTATCTTTAGTATTACCATGGGCAATATTTTTAGGAGCAACAGCACAATTGTTGGCTTGTTTAAATGATTTTAAGCATAACAACACTTTTGGAGCAACTGCTTTTGGTGCTTATGCATTCTTTTGGTATGGTGTTGGTTTTACTTGGTTAATTCAAAATGGAGTGTTTGGACCAGCCCTAGCAGCTAAAGCTGACATAAATCAATTAGGAGTTGCTTATTTAGGGTATTTAATTTTTACAATATTTATGACTATAGGTGCTATGGAAACTCATAAGGTGTTATTTACAATATTCCTATTGATAGATTTCCTATTCTTAGGATTAACACTAACAACTTTTGGAATAATGGAGCATGGAACGCATATGCTAGCTGCTTATTCTGAGTTAGCAATAGCTTTAGTATCTTTCTATGGTTCAGCAGCAGCAGTATTAAATACTCACTTTGGAAGAGTATTTTTACCTGTTGGAAAACCTTTTGGAATATTTAAGAAGTAATATTTAGGTGATGAATTTTTTCATCACCTTTTGTATATTCATGATATACAAAATTAGATTCTAATTTTTATAGTGGTTATAAAGGTTTAAAGCCTCCAAGGATAGTTTATAAGCTATCTAAGGAGGCTTTTATATTTATATAAGAATTACACTAGTATTTAATTTCTATTTAGAAATATTTATTTTTTTACCTTCTTTACGCCACTTACTAAATTCAGCTGTTGCTGTGAAAAGTGCATCTGTGGATGAGTTAAGTGCAGTTTCAGCAGAATCTTGAATAACACCTACGATAAAACCTACACCAACTACCTGCATAGCAATGTCACTTGGGACTCCAAATAAGCTACATGCTAGAGGGACAAGTAATAGTGAACCTCCGGCTACTCCAGAAGCTCCACAAGCACTTACCGCAGAAAGTACACTAAGAATTATTGCTGTACCAATATCTACTTGGATACCAAGAGTATGAACAGCTGCAAGAGTTAAAACAGAAATAGTAATAGCTGCACCAGCCATGTTAATTGTGGCACCTAAAGGAATTGATACTGAATAAGTATCTTTATCTAAACCAAGTTCTTCACATAAACTCATATTTACCGGAATATTAGCAGCAGAACTACGTGTAAAGAATGCTGTGATTCCACTTTCTTTTAAGCATTTAAATACAAGTGGGTATGGATTTTGACGAATAGCTACGTACACCATAATTGGATTTACAACTAGGGCTACAAAAATCATACTTCCAAGTAGAAGTAAAAGTAATTTTCCATAGCTAAGAAGTGAAGCTATTCCACTTGTAACGATAGTATCAACTACAAGTCCCATGATTCCTAAGGGTGCAAAATTTATTACCCATACAACCATTTGAGATAATGCATCAGAAACATTGGAAATTATTAATTTTGTAGAACTTGCAGCATTTTTTAAGGCAAAACCAAGAATTACTGCCCAAGCTAATATACCAATGTAGTTAGCATTGAAAAGAGCCTTTACTGGATTATCAACTAGGTTTAATAGTAATGCTTTAAGAACTTCTACTACACCGCCAGGAGGAGTAATGTTTTCTACCCCAGCTACAAGGGTTAGGCTTACCGGGAACATAAAGCTTGCAATAACAGCTACAAGTCCGGCTAAGAATGTTCCTAAAAGATAAAGAATAATAACGGTTTTCATATTGGTTTCATGACCACTTTTGTGTTGGGAAATAGCACTGGTTACCAAAAATAAGACTAGGATAGGTGCAATGGCTTTTAAAGCACCTACAAATAAAGATCCAAAGATTGATAATGGTTTTGCTACATTAGGAATGGTTACGGCTAATATAATACCTATGATTAAACCTATGATTATACGTTTTACTAAACTTAATCCATTCCATTTCTTCATTAGATTCTTCATAATATTTTCCTCCTATAACGTTAAATAAAAAAAAGTGAGTTTCTGTGGCTTTAAATTTGTTACTAGGAAATTCTTTGGTAAAAATAAGTTTATCATGAATCTTCACTAATGTGAAGTGGAAAAGCATAATGAATTTTCAATTAATTAATGGTCACCTTTACATAAATAACCTATATAATAAACAATTTGAAAATAAAATTTGTTTTGAAATTATGTCTTAAAGCCTATAAATACTTAAATTATGGGGTGTATAAATTAAAATTAAAATATTTATAAAGTCGATTCAATTGCAAGAAAAAAAATTTTTCAAGCATTATGAAAAGATGCCAAGACATATCTCTATACTATTTTGGGATAACAGTTCTATAATTATTCACTGAAAATAAAATTTTAATTGAGAATACAGATTTTACTGAAGTTAGAGTTATTGGATTTTTACTAGAATATGTGTATTATGTAAATAGTAAATATAAAAGTGAAGTTACTGTAAAAATTAGTGGCAAGAGAAAATTTCTAAGGAGTTCAAAGTGTTATAGAATAGGATTATTTTGCATGAGTATTTGGAGGTAGAAGTATGGGAAATGTTATATATAGAAAATTAGAATTAGAGGAATGTGAGTATATAAACAAAATGAATCCATCTCAATATATAGGAAAAGCATGGAGAGATGTGGATGGTAAACGTAAATTAGTGGAAATAAATTACCGAGATTGTGATTGGCCAAACGGCTATGAATACCATCTCAGAAATTTGAAAAAAACTATCTTAAGTGGTGGAAGTGCCATTGCTGCTTTTGATGATAATAATAAATTACTGGGGTTTTCAACAATTAATCGTGAATTTTTTGGTGAAAAATTTAATTATGTTTTATTAGATCAACTTTTCATAACCTTAGAATGTAGAAATAAAGGAATAGGAAAAAATTTATTCATACTTTCTGCAAATGTTGCAAGAGAGTGGAAAGCAGATAAAATTTATATTTGTGCAGGTTCTGCTGAAGAAACAATTGCTTTTTATTTTTCAATAGGCTGTAAAGAAGCAGAGGAAATAAATAAAGAACTATATGAAAATGACCCAAGAGATTACCAATTAGAGTTTTCATTATAAAAATAACACATATATAAACCAATAAAGGATTAACTAACTAACCAATAAAAGTATAACTTTGAAAATTAAGATAAATAACTATTGAAACAGTTTATATTAAATGATAATATTTAAATGTTATAATTTAAATTGGATTAAAATACAAGGGAAACTGTGAAGTACATATTTAGCTTGGGCATCTTATATGTATGGAGTTAGTGATGCAACCGACCCTATATTCATAATTTTTATGAATATAGGGTTTTAATTTTATAATGGATGAATTATTCCATAACTAAACATAGGAGGTATATTAAAATGAATATTTTAATTATTGATGATTCTACTTTTTCTCAAAAAATAATAGGTAACTTAATTGTAAAATATTTAGATGACGTAAACACTTATTTTGCAAAGGATGGAGAGGAAGGATTAGAAAAATACAAAAGTATTAAACCTGATTACACATTTGTAGATTTATTAATGCCTAAATTAAATGGAGGAGAATTAATAAAATTAATAAATGAATATGATTCTAATGCAAAAATAATTGTAGTTTCAGCAGATGTTCAAAAAAGTATAAAGGAAGAAATAGATTCATATGGTGTAATAGAATTTATAAACAAGCCCTTTACTGAAGAAAAAGCAAAATCTATATGTGAGATAATAAGGAATGTTCAAAATGAAGAATAATGTAGAAAGAGAAGATATATTAAAAGAGTTATTTAATATAAGTGTAGGTAAATCAGCGAGTATATTGTCTGAAATAATAAATAAAAAAATATTATTAAATGTACCAAATTTGAAAATCTTAGATTTGAACGAAAAAGCAATAGTAATAGATGATTATCTTCCGCAAGTAATGCAAGGAACTATTATGGTATCCTCTATAGCATTTGAAGATGAACTTAGAGGAAAGGCAAGCTTAATATTCCCAGCGGATAAAATGAGAACATTTATAAACCTATGTTTAAATGAAAATGATGAAAATCAACTATGTAATATGAATTTTACTGATATAGATTTTGATATTATAAAGGAAATTGGAAATATAATATTAAATTCAATAATTGGCGAAATAGGAAATTATCTAAAATTAAAATTAAATTATACTTTACCAGAAGTTAACGTATTTAATAAAGTGGATTTTGAAAAAAATATAAAGAACAAAGAGTACGAGCATATTTTGATGCTATATATAACCTTTAAAATAGACGATTCGGAAATAGCGGGTGCTATAATAATTAATCTTACTTTAAGTTCATTAAGTCAATTATTAAATAAAGTAGGAATGATAGAAGATGATTTCTGTGGATAGAATTTTATATGATATATTAGATAATATAAACGAAGGAATAATCATATTAGACGAAGATTTTAAAATTTTATTTTGGAATAATCATATGGAATGTTTAACCCATATTAGTGAGGAAAAAGTAAAAAATAGTTGTATATATGATGTTATTCCTAGTCTAAATAAAGGTTATTTTAAAGATACAATAAATCGTATAATCAATGATGGAAGAAAAATGTTTTTTTCGGCAGCTATGCATAAAGATTTGCTAAGTAATAATAAAAATTTAAATTTAAAGATAAGTAGAATAGAAAAAGATAATTTGAATTTTATACTTATTGAATTTATTGATGTGACTAATCAATTTTTACGTATTGATCAACTAAAAAAATATGTGAATGAATTATATATTTTAAATAAAGAATTAAAGGAAAAGGAAAAAACTATTAATAAATTAGCTTATTATGATGGACTGACAGGTTTAGCGAATAGAACATTGTTTTATAAAATGGCAGATGAATTTTATAATAATGCTAAAAGAAATAATAGTCTTTTAGGACTTATGTTTATAGATGTTGATAAATTCAAATATATAAATGATACATATGGACATAAAAAAGGAGATGAGGTTCTCATTCATGTAGCTAAAATACTAAAAGAATCTACTAGAAATGGGGATATAGTTGCTAGGTTTGGTGGTGATGAATTCTTAATATTACTACCTTTTATAAAAAGTTACCATGAATGTGAAGCTGTAGCCTCCAGAATTACTAATCTTACTGAAGCTATATATTGTAAAGAAGAGCAAATAAAAATATCTTTAAGCATAGGTATTAGTATATTACCCAATGAGGTTAATGATATTGATGAACTAATATTAGAAGCAGATAGGGCAATGTATAAAGCTAAAAAAACAGGTGGAAATGGATATCATTTATTTAAATAATAGTAAAAACAAGGATGCTATGTAAAAATTACAAGTATCCTTGTTTTATGTAGCTTAGCTTAGGATTTATTTTTTTCCATAAATGCAGGAATACTTTCTGCAAAAAATCTCACAAAGGTGTTTTTGAATTCTTGATCTTCCTGTTTTAAAACCCCTAGGGAATATTGCATTGCAACACCATCTAGAGCTGCTATTAAAATAGTAGCAAGACTTTTTTTGCAGTTTTTATTTTCGATACCAAATGCGTAAAAGTACATATCTGCTACCTTATTTATTATTTCATTATAATCTTGTTTAAGGCTTTCACTAAGAGAGCCACCTTTAGATAATACGTAGCCTATTAATAAAACTAAAAGGCGTTGCTCATTAACCTTAGACATACGTTCTCTAACTTTATTACTAATTTCATTTAACATATTTTCAGTGCTTTTAAGATTACTACTTTCATCTTTTTCAGAAAGTTTTTGAGCAAAGTACATAGCTTCCTTTACTGCGTGGTAGAATAGCTCGTCCTTGTTCTTAAAATGATGATATATTGCACCAGTAGTAAGCCCAGCAGCTGAGGCTATTTGACGCATACTTGTTTCTTCAAAGCCATTTTCTATAAATACACTAATTGCAGCATCTAAAATATGTTGCTTTCTTTCATTAGGTTCATTAGCGTTCATTTTATTCACCCCATTTAAAAATAGTATATCATATTTTTACAACATCATGATTCACATATTATAGGACCATTATATTAAAGACATAATAGTCTGCATTTTCATAACATATTTATTATTTCGAATGTTAATTCATTGACAAAGGTAGGTGCGTATTATATTATAAACATAACAACTGTTATGTTATATTGTGGAACGGTTGGTAATAATATATTGTAACCTACTTCAATAAAGTAACCTAAATTAAATATGAAATGGGGGAGAGTTTACATGGAGGCATTTAAAGTTTTAGAAATTAAGCAAAGTGTTTTTGACAACAATGATCATCAGGCTGAGCTACTTAGAGAAGAATTGAAAAAAGATGGGGTCTTTTTATTAAATCTTATGTCATCACCTGGTTCAGGGAAAACAACAACTGTTTTAAGAACAATTGAAGCTCTGCAAAATGAAATGAACATTGGTATTTTAGAAGCTGATATTGATTCAGACGTGGATGCACACAAGGTTTCACAGACTGGAGTTAAAGTAATTCAACTGCATACAGGAGGAATGTGTCATCTTGATGCTGATATGACTAGACAAGGTTTAAAAGGTCTTGGAACAGATAACATTGATTTTGCAATATTAGAGAATGTTGGGAACTTAGTGTGTCCTGCAGAATTTGACACTGGTGCATCAAAAAATGCTATGATTCTAAGCATACCAGAAGGAGATGACAAGCCTTTAAAATATCCTTTAATGTTTTCAATAGTTGATGTTTTATTAGTGAACAAAATAGATGCAGCGGACTATTTTGAATTTGATATGGAGGCAGTAAAAGAGAGGGTAAAAAAACTGAATCCAAATATTAAAGTTATCCCAATTTCAGCTAAAACTGGAGAGGGGATTGGAGAATGGGCTGACTGGATACGTGGACAAATAAATAATTGGAAAAATAAATAACTTTAAATAATTCATAACATTAAAAGTATTATAAACTTACTTTAAAATATTTTGACTATATAATAATCAGTTTCTTTCGGTTACTTTTGTTTTAATAACTTAATAAAACCTAAAAGTGCTGATTATTTTAATATAGTTAATATTAATAATGAGTCTTGCCATCTTTGCAATTCATTGTAAACACTGGTGTTTATAGTTTTGTTTATGATGACATATAATTATTTTGGGGAGGGATAATATATGGTCAAGGAAAAGGTACTTGATCTTGCAAATCACATCAGTAATAAGAAGCGTGGCTCGAAAAATGAAATCAAAGCTACAGATCCCGAGTATATGATTCTTGAACCTGTTGTTTCAGAAGAAATGGCAGAAGTTGTACTTTGTATGGAAATACGTAAAAAGGTTACTGCTAAAGATGTTGCTCCTTTATGTGGCAAATCTGTAGAGAAAACAACAGAACTTTTATTAGAATTAGCAGATGCAGGGGTTTGTTTTGTAAATGAAATTGATGGAGTAGATACATTTTGGTATGAGACCTGGGTTCCAGGTATCATGGAAATGATGGTTAACAATAAGGAGAATGTTAAAAAGTATCCTCAGATTCCTAGGGCTTTTGAAGCCTATGGAAGAGTAAGGGGACCTAAGACAGCAGGAAGTTTTCCTGTAGGAGTAGGTCTTATGCGTGTTATACCTATAGAACATGCCATTGAAGGTGAAACTAGAAGAGCATCCTATGAGGAAGTTTCTAAGTATCTTAATGATAATGATATATTTTCAGTTGCTGATTGTTCATGCCGTACAGCAAGAGAAGCTATGGGAGAAGGCTGTGGTCACCTCAAGGAAGACATGTGCATTCAGATGGGGCATGCTGCAGAATACTATATACGTACGAAGAGAGGTAGACAGATTACTCGTGAAGAAGCCTTTGAAATTATTAAGAGAGCAGAAGAAAACGGTTTAATGCATCAAATACCTAACTTAGATGGTTCTGGTAAAACTCATGCTATTTGTAATTGCTGTGGATGTTCTTGTCTGGCTTTAAGAACTGCTAGTATGTTTATTAACGCTGATATGGTACGTTCAAATTATGTTTCTAAAGTGGACAAAGAGAAATGTGTTGCCTGTGGAGAGTGCGTTCAAAATTGTCCTGTTAATGCACTACAATTGGGGCAAAAATTATGTTCCAAAACACCAGTAACTACTGAGATAAAGAGAATTGATACTCCACGAGATACTGAGTGGGGTCCAGATAAATGGAATCCTGAATATAGAACCAATAGAAAAGATGTAGTTGATACAGGTACAAGTCCTTGTAAAACCAATTGTCCAGCTCATATTGCAGTTCAAGGTTATATTAAACTTGCTTCTCAAGGAAGATATAGAGAAGCTCTTGAACTTATCAAACAAGAAAATCCGTTTCCTGCAGTATGCGGACGTATTTGCCCAAGAAAGTGTGAAACAGATTGTACTAGGGGAGATATTGACGATCCAGTTGCTATTGATGAAATCAAAAAATTTATTGCTGAACAAGATTTAAATACTGATCATAGATATGTGCCTAAACGTAAGCACGAGTACGGTAAAAAAATTGCTGTTGTGGGAGCAGGGCCTTCAGGTCTTAGCTGTGCATACTACTTAGCCATTGATGGGTATAAAGTAACTGTGTTTGAAAAAGAAAAGGTTCTTGGTGGAATGTTAACTTTAGGAATACCTTCATTCAGGCTTGAAAAGAATGTAATAAATGCTGAAATTGACATACTGAAAGAATTAGGCGTTGAATTCAAGATTGGCGTTGAGGTTGGAAGAGATATAAGTCTTAATGAATTAAGGAATCAAGGGTTTAAAGCCTTCTATATTGCAATTGGTGCGTGTATGGGAAGGAACCTTGGCATTGAAGGTGAAGATGTAGAAAATGTTATAACCGGTATAGATTTTATGAGAGATGTTAACTTGGGTAAGGAGTTAAAACTTGAAGGCAATGTAATCGTAATCGGTGGTGGTAACGTTGCTATAGATGTTGCGAGAACAGCTACTAGAATTGGAAATACACAAATTAAAATGTACTGTTTGGAAAGTCGTGAACAAATGCCTGCACTTCCAGAGGAAATTGAGGAAGCATTATCAGAGAATATTGAAATTAATAATTCTTGGGGACCAAAGAGAGTAATTGTTGAAAATGGTCGTGCTACAGGAGTAGAATTCAAGAAATGTATTTCTGTATTTGATAAAAGTGGAAGATTTAGTCCATCTTATGATGAAAATAACACTATCATAGTTAAGGCTGATACTGTACTGCTTTCAATAGGTCAGGGAATGAATTGGGGAGAACTTTTATCAGATAGCAAAATTGAACTAAATAGAAATAATACTATTAAAGCAGATCCATTTACATTACAGACAGGTGAGCCTGATGTTTTTGCTGGTGGTGATGCATTAACAGGACCTAAGTTTGCAATAGATGCTATTGCTTTAGGTAAGGAAGGTGCAACTTCAATTCATCGTTATGTTCAACCAGGACAAAGTTTGATTATTGGTCGAGATAGAAAAGAATATCATGCATTAGATAAGAAAAATATAGAACTTAAAGGATATGATAGTACTCCTAGACAAAGTGTAGGTCATGTAGATGGAAGCAAATCAAGGAAAACATTTAAAGATTTACGTGAAACATTTACTGAAGACCAGATAAAAAGGGAAACAGAACGTTGTCTTAGCTGTGGTGCAACGGTTGTAGATGAATTCCTGTGTGTAGGATGTGGTCAATGTACCACTAAATGTAAGTTTGATGCTATTTCCCTTGTAAGAAAATATGATGGTGAGGGTGTAGCCTATGAGGATCTAAAACCTGTAGTTATAAAGCAAATTCTTAAACGTAAAGTGAAAATTACAACTAAAAAAGTAAAGAAACTTTTTAAATAAATTAGTTAACTATAAAAGATTTTATAAAGTAATTTTAAATTTAAATAGGGGTAGAGGGTGAATAAAATGTTTGAATTTAATTATGTTGAAGGAGCAACAATGTTTTCTGCATGGGGAATGTGGTTTGTAGTTTTTGCAGGTTTGTTTTTATTCAATGAGTTTTCTAGAAGACAGAAGTGGGCAGGATTTTTTAGTTTTGTTATTTTGCCAATTATTTTAACAGTTGTTTGGATGACTGTTTTAAAGGATGTTACCTATACTGACTGGTTCCATCTAGCTAAAGTTTATTCTGCAACAGCAGGATGTATTGGATTTTGGTGTATTCGTCATATTGAGAAAAAGGATAAAATTACTGGTGAGGTTGTTTGGAGACTAGCTGATAATAAAATTGCACTATGCTTTCCACCGTTGATTCTAGCTATTAACATTATAGAAGCAGTGGCAAGAGATATTGAAGTTGGATCCATTTATTGGATGATAAATTCAGGAGCTATTGAAGGTGAAGTAGTAGGTGTAATGGGTGGTCCTTGGAATTATATGAATGCAGCGGCTGGTATACTAAATATCATTGCTATAACTGGTTGGTTTGGAATAGTAATTAGAAAACAAACTAGAAAGGACAAAAGTAAGGATATGCTATGGCCTGATATGCTTTGGTTCTGGATTATTGCATATGATTTATGGAATTTTGTATATACTTATAATTGCATACCTACTCATTCTTGGTACGCAGGCTTAGCATTACTTATTGCGCCAACTCTATGTGCATTTACTGTTGGAAAAGGTGCTTGGCTACAGCATAGAGCTCAGACCTTAGCTATATGGTGCATGTTTGCTCAAACTTTTCCAAATTTCCAGGATACAGGAATGTTTGTAGTTAAATCGACTTACAATACTACTATTTATACAATTTTAGGAGCTATAGCTCTTGCAAGTAATATAGCTGTATTTGTTTATATGATATATAAAATAAGGAAAACTAAGAGAAATCCATACAAGGGAGAACTTTATACTGATCTTGATGAGTTTAAAGAAATTAAAATGATGATGTAAAGCGATATATTATGATTATAGAAGGCAAAAAAATAGGCCTATAGGCCTATTTTTGCTATCTAGAACTACTAAGATAACACAATATACAATAATTAAGTTCTAATACGTATCTATTAATTGAAAATAATAGACTATACACTTATTGGTTATTGCTGTTTACAAATTTAGATACTAAATAAATTATTATTGCTGATATAATAGCTATGCCAGCAAATAAAAATCCTATTGGTATAAGAAAGAATGGTTCAGATAGAGTTCCATCTGGCAAGACTTCGGAACCAACTACATTAAATATCGTAAAACACGCTATACTAGCTACTACTAAAAGAATACTAAATAAATATTTTTTCATTTTTAAATTTCCTCCTATAAATTTTTGTACTTCAGATTAATTTTTTATTTGCAATTAAGTACTTTATAAATTCTGTACCTTTTAATATCATTTTATACTTGGAAAATAGAAATGTCAATAAATATTTATTGATTTACAATAAATATTTATTATTAATACAACCTAGTTGGTGTTGAAAGGGTTGCGTTTCGATTTACAACTGAGGAGATAAATTAGATGGTTTTAAATGCTTGACTTTGGGGAGCATTTTATTTTGTAGAGGAGTGGATATTATGCATATGGCTGATGCTTTGATTTCACCAGTGGTGGGAGGAACTATGTTGGCTGCTACTACTGGAATTACAGCTTATTCAATTAAAAAAATACAGAATGATATGGATGAAAAGAAAATTCCCTTAATGGGGGTAATGGGAGCATTTGTTTTTGCTGCACAAATGATTAATTTTTCAATCCCTGGTACTGGTTCTAGTGGACACATTGGAGGAGGAATACTACTTGCAATATTATTAGGGCCCTATGCGGGATTCTTAACTATGGCTTCTATTTTGTTAATTCAAGCACTGTTCTTTGGAGATGGTGGGTTACTTGCCTATGGTTGCAATGTATTTAATCTTGGATTTTATACTTGTTTTATAGCATATCCTTTAATTTATAAATGGTTTACACGTAAAGGGATTACTACTAAGAAGATCTTTAGCGCCTCAATGGCATCTACTATAGTTGGTCTTCAAATAGGAGCTTTTAGCGTTGTACTTCAGACTCTTATGTCCGGAAAGACTGAATTGCCTTTTGGAACCTTTTTATTGTTAATGCAACCAATACATCTAGCAATCGGAGTAGCAGAAGGGTTTGTTACATCAGCAATTGTTACTTTTGTATGGAAGGCTAGACCAGAAATTCTAGAAAAGGCAGCTAAAGGAGAAGCTCTTGGTAATATATCTATGAAAAAGATACTTACTAGCCTGGTAATTGGAGTAGTTTTAGTTGGTGGAGCGCTTTCTTGGTTTGCCTCTTCAAATCCTGATGGATTGGAATGGGCTATGGAAAAAACTTCAGGAACAGCAGAATTTGAAACACCAGATGGAATTCATAATATATTATCAGAAATACAAAGTAAGATAGCTTTTTTGCCTGATTACAGTTTTAAGGCAAAGGAAGATGAAAGTGAAGAAGAAACAGCTGTAGAAGTTGAAGAGCAATGGCCTGCAGTTAGTGCTGGAACAAGTGTTTCAGGTATTGTTGGTGGAGTATTGACACTTGCACTGGCAGCATTCACAGGATTTGTTATCAGCTTAGTTAAAAAAAGAAAAGAAAAGTTTAATAATAAAAATAAGCTAGGTGGTAATGAAACCACCAGTAAAATTCTGCAATAAGGATTTGATTTTACATGGCAAAAGTAATAAATTCTCTTTATAATATGAGACTTCTAGATGATTTAGCAGGGAAAGAAACCACAATACATAGGCTTCATCCCATTACAAAGTTATTAACTACAATTGTTTATCTAACTGTAGTTGTATCATTTGGAAGATACGAAATTAGTAGTCTTTTGTCTTTTATTTTCTATCCTGTGGTTATTTTTGTGTTAGCAGAGTTGCCAGTTGTTCCAATCCTTAAAAGACTATTACTTGTAGAGCCTTTTATTATTGGAATTGGTATATTAAACCCCTTATTTAATCATCATACAATGGCTCTAGGAGGTATTGTTATTTCAAGAGGATGGGTAATATTTTTATCTATTTTTATAAAATGTGGGTTAACGGTGACTGTTAGTATTTTATTAATTGCAACTACAGGGATGGATAAATTGGCTGTAGCATTGCGTATGCTGAAAGTTCCTAAAATCTTTGTATTACAGTTATTATTAACATATAGATATATATCTGTGCTTATAGAAGAGGTTTCTAGAATGATGAGAGCATATTTCCTTAGGGCGCCTGGACAAAAGGGCATACATAGAAATGTTTGGGGTTCTTTTGCAGGACAGTTGATACTTAGGACATTTGATAGGGCACAGAGGGTGTATCAATCTATGAATATGAGAGGCTTTACAGGAGAGTATAATACAGGACATATTGAAAAATTAAGCTTTAGTGATTTTGCGTATTTAACAGGTTGGAGCATATTTTTCATTTTAGCAAGAATTTATAATATACCTATGCTTATAGGTTCATTAATTACGGGGGTGATTAAATAGATGAGTTGTCACAAACTTGAGGTAAGGAACTTATATTTTTCCTATCCTGATGGACATGTAGCAGTAAAAAATATATCATTCACAATCCATCACGGTGAATCTGTGGGAATTATTGGTGCCAATGGTGCAGGAAAGTCTACAATATTGATGCTTTTGATGGGAGTTCTCTTTCCAAATAACGGAGAGGTGGTCATAGGAGATGTGAATGTAACAAAAAAAACATTACCCTTGATACGCCAGAGATTAGGAATGGTTTTTCAAGACCCTGATGATCAGTTGTTTATGGCAACTGTATATGATGATGTGGCCTTTGGACCACGAAATTATAACTTTGATGAAAAAGAAGTTGAAATCAAAGTTACAAAGGCTTTAGAGTTAGTAGGAATATCTCACTTGAAAGATAGAGCACCCTTTAAATTATCAGGTGGAGAAAAGCGAGCTGCTGCAATTGCATCAGTTCTATCAATGGAACCAGATGTATTAGTTATGGATGAGCCAACAGCAGCTTTAGATCCTAAATCAAGACGAAGATTAATCAATTTATTAAAAGGCTTTCAGCATACAAAGATAATAACTAGTCATGATTTAGATATGGTATTTGATACTTGTAAAAGAATTATTGTGATAAAAGAGGGTGAAATTGCTGCAGATGGAAACACAGTAGATATTTTAAGTAACGCGGATTTACTAAATGATTGTGGATTAGAAATACCTCTTTCACTTCAAAATTGCCCAATCTGTGGAGCTTCAAAAAAATCATTTATTGAGGAAGGTTTTTCTACATAGATGCAGAATAGTAAATAGAGACAAAGATTTACTTGTAGGAGGTAAATGAAATGGCAGAAACACAAGGTATATTAACATGGACACTAGTATCTGAATGTCCAATTCCAAATGATGTTAGTGATTTATTGGTTGAAGGAGAGGTAGCGATTGCTGCTTATAAAACATTCCGAGATAGTGCAATTTTTACTAATAAAAGACTAATTGTAAGAGATGCACAAGGGCTTACTGGCAAGAAAGTAGAGGTGTATTCTTTACCGTATTCTTCTATTAACATGTGGTCTACTGAAAATGCAGGGAAGCTTTTTGATCTTAGTGCAGAAGTTGAATTATGGACTAGAGCAGGTCAAATCAAAGTAAATCTACAAAAGGGAGTAGATATCCGTAAATTGGATATGTTAATAGCCAACGCACTTTTAAAATGATAATCATAGACATATGTAAAGTGAATAAGTTTTAAATTTTATTTAGTGATTTATTCCATATCATAGGTTGCAGTGATACAATTCTGATATTTAATAAATAGCCGTTACTTATGTTTTTAAGTAGCGGCTTTAACTTTTATAACCTTACTTTGAGATTCGTCATCCATAAACTAGATTGTATCCTGTGTTGCATTCTTATGGGAATTAATGTAAAATAGTATTAGGGGGTGATTAGATGGAAGAAGACATGAAGTTGAAATCAACACCAATACAAAGGAATGAATATGATGTTGCCATTGAATTAACTAATTTATACTTTTCATATCGAACAGATTCACCAGAAGTTGAAGAAATTCAACAGGTTTATGCTAGATTTTATGCTGTAGTTTGTGGAATGGATGTTAAATTTAGAAATGGTATACCTGTAAACAAGATTGAAGAATTATTACCAGAAGCATTAAAAGAAAAATAAGTTTATTGAAGAACTCTCATTTTGAGGGTTCTTTTTTAAAGTATTTTTTAATAGAGTAGCATTTTAATGAAAAAATAGTGATTTAATCATTTAAATATGTAGAATTATTATGTATAATGTAGCTAAATGGAATAGAATTTTATATAAAAACAAAGGAGGAAGGTGATTATTATTAGGAATAAAAGAATTTGTATTTTCATTGTAATTATGACTGTAATGATGCTTTGTTTAACTACTTATAGCGAAAATATAATAATGGCTAAGTCTAAAGATGATGAATTAATTAGTAATAAAATTAAAGCGCCTTTTTATCCATGGGATAATGAATTACCCAATATAGAAACACCAGAGGGATTTCAATGGAGAGAATTTCAAGGTACTACCCTTAATTTTGTGGTAGAAAATAATATAAATGCTAATATTCTTTCTAGGGAGTGTAGAAATTTTACTGAGAAAACTGGTATTAGAGTAAACATTAGACCAATGGATTATAGTACAATGATAAATAAGATAAATAACGATTTTATATCTGAAAGAGGAAAATTTCAACTTGTTTATGTAGATCCATATCAAACTCTTAACAGGTTTCATAATAATCTAGAGGATTTAAATTTATATAATAATGATCCTAGAATGCCTCATATACCAGGTGGTATGGAGGATTTCTTTGATGATCAGGTAAATATTTTATCTTACTTTGGTGATAAAACTAAGTTATGTGCCATACCTTTTGATACTACAACTATGATTTTCTTCTATAGAAAGGATATTTTCGAAAAGTATAGAGAACAGTTTATGGCTGAAAATGGATTTGATTGGACTCCAGGACAGAATACTTTTACTTGGGAAAGGTATTGCATTGTTTCAAAATGGATTGATGAAAATGTTCCAGATGAAGAAGTTAAATATGGGAGTGCACAAATGGCTCAATTACATAATTCAGTATATTGCGATTTTTCTAATGTACTTGAATCCTATGGAGGGGATTATTTTGATGATCCCCATGTTAATACATTAGGAGTAGAAAAACCCAAAATGGTTTCAGTTAAAAATCATAACCTTGAAGATGGATTAAGTATGTACAAGCAGATGGTAGAAGTGGGTGCACCAGATAGTATTAATTGGAATTGGACGGATACTGCAGAGGCTTTTAAAAATGGTGAAATTGCAATGATGGCAAACTGGGATGAAAATGGAGCTGTAGTAGAAAATCCTAATTTATCTAAAGTGGCAGGTAAGGTTGGTTATAGTATCTTGCCCTATGGAAATGTGAGAAGTGCCAATATATATGGAGGAGCAGGAATAGGAATTAATAGTAATGCTTCAGAAATTGAAAAGAAGGCTGCCTGGTTATTTATAGTTTGGGCAACTGCACCTCAGACTCAAAGTATGGTTTTATGGGAACCAGAAGGTGGAAGCATGCCGCCGAGAAAATCTGTATATAATAGCAAGGATGTACAAGATATTATAGAAAATGTAAAAAGTAATACAAATGAAATAAGTAATTTAAACCACTTACCTGCACTACTAGAGGTCTGGAAAGAGGATAATGTATATTTTAGATCTAAGATTAGTAATTTCTATTTTGTAGAGCAAATAATTATTAATAATGTAAGAGATATGGTTAAGAATGATTTAGATCCTAAGGTAGTAGCAAATAAAATTTTAAAAGAGTTGAGTTTGCTACAATGAAGAGCGGGGATAAAATGAGAACTTCATGGATTAGAAAGAGCTTTAGAAATAAATTGCTAGTTATTTTTATTCTATTAATATTTATACCTATTGGATTTATATATATTATTTACAACAATGTAATGAAATCAATTATTACTACAAAGTATAGTGAATCTGCAAAACAATCTGTATATGAGGCAGGAAGCAATATTGATTTTATAATTGATAGCATTGCTGACCTGTCAGACATGGTTGTTACCAATAGAGATTTTATTGAAAGCTTGAAAAGCTCATCAACTGAAAGTCATGAGGAATTAAATAATATACTGAGAAATTTTTGTACTACAAATGAAGAGGTGGAAAGTATATACCTTACAACTAAACATAATATTTATAATGTAGGGGCTAGCAAAACCTATGTTAAACAGGGAATTGATATTAATGATATCGATAAGACTCATGGTGAGTTAGTTTGGTTTGATACAATTCCTGTTAGAGTTAAGATATTGTCGGGAGAAATTCCTAAGAACTATTTTTCTTTAGGAAGAAAGATAATAGACTTAAATAGCTTAAAGGATATGGGAACAATATTTATTGATGTAGATGAAACCATATTAGAGGATTCTTATAAAAGTCTAATTACAGAGGAGAATAGTGAATTATTTATTTGTAATGAAAAGGGTCAAATAATTAGCCATCCTAATAAAGAAATTATAGGAAAAAATATAGAAGAAAAAAATTATGCAAAAGAAGTTCTATCAGCTAAAATAGATATGGGTTCAATAGAGTTTACTGATGATAATGTTGAAAAGGTATGTATATACTCTAATATTACATCAACAGATTGGAAGATTGTAAAGATAGTAACTAAAGAGTATCTATACAAAGAAATTACAAATATGCAACGATATATGTTAATAGGTGTAATAATTTATGTAGTTATAACTATAATAATTTGTTTATTCTTTTCGTCTCAAATTTCAAAACCCATGGTGAGTATGAGAAATATGATGAAGAAGGCTGAAGATGGGGATTTACATGTGCGCATAAATATAGATAGAATTGACGAGTTAGGGGAACTTGGAAACAGCTTTAATAATATGATAGGGAAGATGAATGAAGTTGTTGATAAGTTAGTAGAAGAAGAAAGAATAAAAAAAGAGTTAGAACTTGAGACATTGCATGCTCAGATTAATCCACACTTCCTGTATAATACACTAAATACTATAAAATGGATGGCAAAGATACAAGGGGATAAATCTGTAAGTAATGCAGTAACTTCACTGATAAAACTTCTAAGGGTAAGTATAAACTTAGGAAAGGAAATGATTACCCTAGAAGACGAGATCGATTACGTTAAGAATTATATTAAAATACAAAATCTAAGATTCAATGAAAAAGTTAACATTATTTATAATATTCATGAACACTGCCTTAATTGCTCAATACCGAAATTAATTTTACAGCCCATTGTAGAGAATTCTTTGATATATGGAATTAGGGAAGATGAAGAAGAGGAACCATTGGAAATATCTATAAAGGCATGTATAGAAGGTAAAAACTTAATTATTCTTGTAGAAGATAATGGACCTGGTATCAGTGAAGAGGATTTAGAAAAAATCTTTACTAAAGAAAAGGATGTAAATAAATTTAGTAAAGTTGGATTGAACAATGTTAATGAAAGAATAAAGCTTTATTGTGGTGAAGAATATGGAATTAAGATAGGAAATAGAAGTGAAATAGGTACCTATGTTAAGGTGACCATTCCTAGGAGTATAATGAGGAAAACTACTGGTGAATTTTTAGTAGATAAAGAGGGTGATGAAAGTTTATAAGGTTTTAATTGTAGATGATGAGGTTCTTGTAAGAGTAGGATTAAAATCCACAATAGATTGGAATAGCATAGGCTTTACAGTTATAGGTGAGGCTCCAAATGGTGAAAAGGCCTATGAGATGTATAAGCTATATAACCCAGATGTTATTATAACAGATATAAAAATGCCTAAGAAGGATGGTTTATGGTTAACTGAAGAAGTAAGAAAAGAAGATAGCTCAACTCAAATACTGGTATTAACCTGCTATGATGATTTTACAAATGTAAGACAAGCTCTAAAATGTGGAGCTAATAATTATATTCTTAAATCAGAGGTAGAGGATGAGGAACTTATAAGTACCATGCTAGAGGTAAAAAGAAATTTAGATAATATGGATAAGGATGCACTAGGTAAGGATAAGGCTAGTGAAACCTTAATGAAGACTAAAAATCAGCTTATAGAATATCTTATAGATGGTTCAAATTCCTTTGATGAAGTAGATTTTGAGGGGTTTAAACAGATAGACTTTAATATTTATGAAGGAAAATATTCTATTTTAGGTTTCTTCCCTGAAGCTAATGATATTATTGTTTCCATTAAAGAAAGAGAAAATGAAAATGTGAAAAATGCTATGATAGAGCTTATAACGTGGATATTTTCTAAAGAAAAAATACAATGTCTTTTGAAGGAACAGGAGGATGGACTTATATATTTTATATCCAAGGAAGATATTAAATATGGTGAAGTACAAGAGGTAATTGAATATATAAAGACCACTGTAATGCAATATTTTAATATTAAGCTAGATGTAATATATACACCTATGTTTAGTGAGCTTAGAGAATTTCCAAATTATTTTAAGGAATATATAGAAAGAACAAAAGATATATTCTATTTGCCTTTGGGTTCTGTAGTAGAAACTAGAGAAAATAAAGAATTGAAGGATATAAATATGCTGAAGTTCGAAAAACAATCTAAGAGTATTCTTATAAACTTTATAGAAGAAGGAAATCTAGAGGGTGGAAAAAGTCATATAGAGAGTATAGAGAAGAAAATAAATGGTTGTAAAATATCAGAGTTAACATGTAAGCTTATGTATTGTAATATTATTGTTAGTATATTAGAAAAGTATGAAGAATATTTTCAAGGTAATGATTATGATACCTTATATCAGGGGTATTACAATAAAATTATGGATTCTACAAGAATTATGTTTATATCAAAACTAATGAGTAAATTTTTAGAGGAGATATGTCAGTTAGTTCTAAGAATAAGGGATGATCAGAATTCTAAATATATTATAAATAAAGTTGTGGAGTACATTGAAAAAAATTATTCAAGTAAAGTTACCCTAGAAGATATCTCTACTCATATTAATCTATCTAAACAATACCTATCATTTTTATTTAAAAAAGAGACAGGAATAAATATTTCTTCTTATATTATTAATCTACGTATAGAAAAAGCGAAGGAAATGATTAATAAAGGTGAAGACAGTATGAAAGTTATCTATCAAAGGGTCGGATTTACAGATCAACAGTATTTTTATAAGACTTTTAAAAAAGTAACAGGATTAACTGTAGGTCAATATAAAGATACCATACAAAAATAGATAAAGTGTAGCACATTAATACTATTTAACTATGTTAAGTAGTATTTTTTTTATATAAAATTAAGATTAATGAAAAAAATGTAGAAAGATATATAATTGTGTTGCACAAATGCATTAATATATTACACAAAAATATTAATATATTACACAAAGAACTTTGTGAAAAATTAGGCGAGAATAATTTACACAAAACTAAGGTTATTTTCCATTATAGGTTAATAATTTTTTTATTATAATTATGCCATAGAATGAAATTAAAAGTTTACAAGGGGGGATAAAGGTGGAGAGCAATATACCAAAGCTAGAATTAAAAGGTATACAGAAATTTTTCCCAGGAGTAACTGCCTTAGCAAATGTAAGTTTTTCTGTTAAAAAGGGAACGGTTCATGTGCTTTGTGGAGAAAATGGAGCTGGTAAGTCTACACTTATGAAGATAATAAATGGTATATATCAGCCTGATGGTGGAAGTATTCATATAGATGGAAAAGAAGTTAAGATACAGAATCCTATTGAAGCTCGTAAGCATGGTATATCTATGATATTTCAAGAGCTAAATTATATACCTGAGATTACTATTGAAGAAAGTATATTTTTAGGAAGAGAGCCTGTAAATAAATTAGGGAAAATTAATTGGAAGAAGATTAGAAAAGATACAGAAGACCTTTTAAAACAAGAAAATTTACCCTATTCGCCAACAACACAATTTAAAGATCTTACAGTATCAGATATACAAATGCTAGAGATACTAAAGGCTATGTCTTATAATTCACAGGTTATTATCATGGATGAACCTACATCTGCAATTACTAGAAAAGAGGTAGGAATTCTCTTTGATAAGATTGCTGAATTAAAAAGTAAGGGTGTAAGTATAATATACATATCTCATAAGATGGAAGAAATCTTTAAAATAGCTGATGAGATAACAGTTATAAGAGATGGTGTTGTTATTAATACTAAGCCAGCTAGTGAGTTAGATATAGACAAGGTTATTTCTCTTATGGTAGGCCGTAAAATTACCAATGCATATCCTAAGGAAGATATTAAAATCGGAGAAACCATGTTAGAGATTAAAGAACTAACTGATGGAAAACACTTTGAGGATATTAATTTCCATGTGAAAAGAGGAGAAATTGTAGGTTTTGCAGGTCTTATGGGAGCAGGTAGAAGTGAAGTGGCTAGAACAATATTTGGACTAGACCCATACCTATCAGGTGAAATTAAAGTTAAGGGTAAGGAAGTAAAAATAAAAAATGTAAAAGATAGTATTAACAATGGAATAGTTATGCTATCAGAAGATCGTAAGAGATATGGAATAGTAGGAATTAGAAGTATAACTGAAAATGTATCCATATCTAATTTAGAGAAATTCTTTTATAAGGGTCATCTACATAGTAAAAAAGAGATTAGTAGTGTATCAAATATATGTGAAAGAATGAAGGTAAAATGTCCTAATTTAGAAACCTCTATTGATTCTCTAAGCGGAGGAAATCAACAGAAGGTAATATTTGCAAAGTGGATGCTTAGAAATCCAGATGTTCTTATACTTGATGAGCCAACAAGGGGAATCGATGTAGGAGCAAAGTACGAAATATATAAACTTATTACAGAACTTGCAAAAGAAAATAGAGCAGTAATAATAATAAGTTCTGAATTACCAGAGCTCATAGGTATGTGCGATAGAATCTATGTTATGGCATCTGGAAAAATTACTGGAGAAATAGATAGAGAAAAGGCTACACAAGAAGCTATTATGAAGTTAGCTACAAGGGGGGAATAGAAGGATGAAGATGATAGATATTAGACATAAATGGTCAAAAACCTCAAGTAAATATAGTATTTACGTTGTATTACTTGCTATGTTTATGGCATGTTCTTTAATCAGTCCTGTATTTTTATCAGGAGAAAACTTAACCAATATATCAAGACAAATATCAATAACCACTATTATTGCTTTTGGTGAAACAATTTTAATTATATGTGGACTTATAGATTTATCAGCAGGTTCAGTTCTGGCTTTATCAGGTCTGCTTTCTGTTGCAGCCTTTAAGGCAACAGGTTCTTTGGAAATAGCAGTGCTAGTTGGAGTGCTTGTAGGTGTTATTTGTAACTTTATCAATGGGATAATGGTAACTAAGTTTAAAGCACCTCCATTTATTGCCACATTAGCTATGCAAACTGTAGCAAGAGGAGCAGCCTTATTATTTACAAATGGTCAAAATATTTATCAAATAGGAGATTTTATTGTACTAGGACAAAATTCTATAGGATTTATTCCTATTCCGGTAATATTCATGACTGGAATTACTCTTTTAACTTGGTACATCTTAAAACATACAAAGCTAGGTAGATGTGTTTATGCTGTAGGTGGTAGTGAAGAGGCTTCAAGAGCTTCAGGAATAGATGTAAATAAAACTAAGATGAAGGCTTATCTTATAAATGGTATATTTGTTGGAATCGCAGGTGTGTTATTTATGTCTCGTGTTAATGCTGGGCTTCCTAATGCTGGTATAGGAGCAGAATTTGAAGGAATGACTGCTGCAATCATTGGTGGAACAAGCTTTACTGGGGGAATAGGAACTGCAGGTGGAACCCTTGCAGGAGCATTCATTATGGGATTCTTAAACAATATAATGAACCTAGTAGGAATACAATCTTATATGCAACAAGTAGTAAAGGGAGTAATTATTGCATTTGCAGTAATTTACGATATAAAATCTAAGAACAAAAGAGAAAGTAAAAAACTAGGTAGTATTACTGATAAAACAAAAGACAAAACCCTAGTGAAAACCAAAGGAAGTTCTGTTTAAACTAAATCAAGTTAAGTAAAAATCAAAATATAATAAAAATAATATTATTAGGGGGAGAAAATGATATGAAAACAAAGAAAATATTAGCTTTAGCCATGTCATCGTTACTAGCATTATCACTTACTGTGGGATGTACTAATACTTCAAAGGAGGAACCAGCTGCAGAAGGTGAAAAGACTTATAAAGTTGCATATATTGCAAGAGCACAAGGAGATTCTTTTGCTGCTTGGCTTGCAAATGCAGTAAAGGATGAAGTAGCTGCAAACTATAAGGATGTACAGGTAGATATATTTGATGGAGATAGCAAGAATGAAGTTATAGCATCTCACATTGAGAATGCGGTTACAAAGAAATATGATGCAATTCTTCTTCAACCATTTGATTCTGAAGCACAAGTAGCACCAGCTATGGCAGCTATGGATAAAGGGGTTAAGGTTATTACAGTAAACAACCGTATTAATGATAATGATAGAGCAGCTGCAGTAGATGCAGACCCAGTTGATCAAGCTGCTAAAAATGCAAAACTTGCTTTAGAGCAAGTTCCTCAAAATGGAAAAGTTGTAGTTCTTATGGGACCAGCAGGTAATATGCACTCTGATAAGAGACGTGAAGGATGGGAAAAAGAATTCTTTGCAAAGAGACCAGACGTTAAAATCTTAGATGAGCAAATTGCAAATTGGAATAAAGATGAAGCGATGAGATTAATGGAAGACTGGATTCAAACTCATGGAGAAATTGATGCAATAATATCTATGAATGATAACATGTGTGTAGGAGCTCTTGAAGCAGCTAAAGCAGCAGGAAAGACAAATATATTATCATATGGTGTTGATGGAACAGCAGAAGCTTGTTTAGCTATAAAAAATGGTGAAATGACATCAACTACTCTTCAAAGTGCTTACGAGCTTGCAGAAAAAGCTGTTAAGTTAACATATGATGTTATGACTGGTAAAGTAGAGCGTGATACTATAATGGTAGATTGTCCATTAATAACAAAGGATAATGCTGATGAGTTTATAGAAATTCATAAAAAAGCAGGTAATATAGACTAATAAAAAGATAGACCTTGTACAGTTTTGTGCAAGGTCTATAATTGAACTTAATTTAGGAGGAATAAAGATGATAAACAAGGCAGTATATATGTGTGGAACTCATAATATGGAAACAAGAGATATTGAGGTTTCAGCTCCAAAGGATAAAGAAGTACTTATAAAATTAGAATATGTAGGAATATGTGGTTCAGATGTACATTATTATGAGCATGGTAGAATAGGAGACTTCATAGTAGATGGAGATTTTATTTTAGGTCATGAATGTGCCGGAGAAATAGTTCAAGTAGGCCCTGGAGTTAAGAATTTAAAAGTTGGAGATAGAGTTGCTTTAGAACCAGGTCAAACTTGTGGTCAATGTGAATTTTGTAAAAGTGGTAAATATAATCTATGCCCAGAGGTTGAGTTCCTAGCAACACCACCATATCATGGTTCGTTAATGAACTATATAACATATCCAGAAAATATGTGTTTTAAACTACCAGACAATGTATCAACTAAGGAGGGTGCTCTAGTTGAGCCTTTAGCAGTAGGATTACATGCTGTATCACAAGGAAGTGTGAAATTAGGGGATACAGTTGTAGTTTTAGGTGCAGGCTGTATAGGTCTAGTAACTTTATTAGCTTGTAAGGCATATGGTGCTACAAATGTTATTGTTGTAGATGTTATAGATAAGAGATTAGACTATGCCCTAAAATTAGGTGCAACTAAAGTTATAAATGCTAAAAATCAAGATGTACTAGCTGTAATAAATGAGATTACAAACAATGCTGGTGCAAATGTGGTTATTGAAACAGCAGGATCTGAGCATACAATAAAGCAGACACCTTACTTAGTAAAAAGAGGTGGAGCTATTGTATTAGTAGGACTTGCACCGAAGGATATAATTGAGTTTGATTTCATGCAAATTATGACTAAAGAGGTTGAAATAAAAAGTGTATTTAGATATAGAAACATATATCCAGCAGCTATAGGAGCAATTTCTGATGGGAAAATTGATGTTAATGGAATAGTTACCCATGAATTTGATTTTAGTGACACAAAGGAAGCCTTTGACTATGTTATAGAAAATAAGAATGATGTAGTAAAGGCAGTTATTAAGCTTTAATAATTTTGATTGGAGTGGCTAGAAGATGAAGTACTTATTAGGCATAGATATTGGAACCTCAGGTACTAAAACAGTGCTATTTGATAGGGGAGGAAATCCGATTTCCTCTTCTACAGCAGAATATCCATTATATCAGCCAGAGATTGGTTGGGCAGAACAAGACCCACAAGATTGGTGGAATGCAGTATGTATAACAATTAATCAGGTTATAAAAGATAGTAATATAAATCCGGAATCCATCAGTGGTATTGGCTTATCTGGACAAATGCACGGTTTAGTTATGTTAGATGGAGATGGAAATGTATTAAGAAAATCTATTATATGGTGTGATCAACGTACAGCTAAGGAATGTGTTGAGATTACAGAAAAAGTTGGAGAAAAAAGATTAATAGATATTACAGCAAATCCTGCTCTAACAGGATTTACAGCATCTAAAATACTTTGGGTTAGAAATAATGAGCCTGAAATATATGAAAAATGTAGGAAAATATTATTGCCTAAAGACTATATAAGATATATGCTTACAGGTGAATTTGCTACGGAGGTATCTGATGCTTCAGGAATGCAGCTTTTAGATATTAAAAATAGGTGCTGGTCTAAGGAAGTCCTTAATGCTTTAAATATTCCTATAGAGTATTTAGGGGATGTACATGAATCAATTGTAGTCAGTGGAAAAGTTCATAAAAAAGCAGCGGAGGTTACTGGGCTTAAAGAGGATACACCTGTAGTAGGTGGAGCAGGAGATCAGGCAGCTGGTGCAATAGGAAATGGCATTATAAAAAGTGGACAAATATCCTCCACTATAGGTACTTCAGGAGTAGTATTTGCACATTTAGATGAACCTATAATTGATGAGAAAGGAAGAGTACACACCTTTTGTCATGCAGTGCCAGGTGCATGGCATATGATGGGAGTAACCCAAGGTGCAGGACTTTCTTTAAAATGGTTTAGGGATAATTTTTGTAATAATGAAATTGAAGTAGCAAAAGGTATGGGAATTGATCCATATGTACTTATGACTAAAGAAGCAGAAAAAGTGCCTGCAGGTTCAAGGGGAGTAATATATCTTCCATATCTCATGGGAGAGCGTACACCACATTTGAATCCTAAGGCAAAGGGTGTATTTTTTGGACTTTCAGCTGCTCATACAAAAAATGAAATGCTAAGAGCTGTAATTGAAGGAGTATCCTATTCACTTTTAGATTGCATGGAAATCATTAAAGACACAGGAATGAATCCTACTAATGTGATGGTGTCAGGTGGAGGCGGAAAAAGTGAACTATGGCGTCAAATATTAGCAGATATGTTTAACTGCAAAGTATCTACAAATAAGTCTTCAGAAGGGCCAGCCTTAGGAGTAGCATTACTAGCAGGAGTTGGAACTGGTGTATATAAGGATATAGATGAAGCTTGTAGCATAGCAATTTCTGAAAATAGTGTACAATTTCCAAAAGAAGAAAATTCCCTAGTATATAAAAGATATTATGAGATTTATAAGAAGATATATGATGATTTAAAAGGAACTTTTGAATTATTATAATAGATTAATTATATTATAATTTATTAAGTTAAGGATGAGCACTCTTAGGGGTGCTCATTCTTATTTAACACCACAAGTATTAATAACTTTGTTTATATATTTTAGAATTTTATATATAATATTTATAGAAACTTATTTAGATATAAAAACAACTGGTAAAATATTCGATATATGTTTTTAAAATATGCATTTAGTGAAATGGAGTTAATTTTAATGGTTGAATTACTAAGAAATCTTACGAATAATTTAGGGTATATAATCCTTATTGCTTTCTTTGTTTCAAGACTAGGGAGCTTTAAGAAAATAGTACAGAAGGATAAATTTAAAAAGAAAGATCTAATTGTGCTTTCAATAATTTTTGGAGCCTTTGGAATTTTGGGAACCTACACAGGAACAGAGGTTAATGGAGCCATTGCTAATACTAGAATTATTGGTGTAATGACTGGGGGAATACTATGCGGACCTTTTGTAGGGACAATGGCAGGTATTATAGCTGGAGTTCATAGATTGCTTGTAGATATTGGAGGTATTACATCAATACCATGCACAATAACTACTATAATTTCGGGAATAGTTGCAGGTTTAATATATAGTAAATCAAATGAAAATAACAAGTGGTTTTACGGGTTATTTGGAGGACTTTTAATTGAAATTTTAGAAATGATTCTAATACTTACAATGGCACATCCCTTTAGCAATGCCTTAACCATTGTAAAGAGCATATATTTTCCTATGAGTTTTGCTAATGCTATTGGAATTGCAATTCTAATATTGATAATTCAAAAAATACTTAAAGAAAAGGAAGAAATTGCAGCAAAACAAGCACAAATCGCTTTGGAGATTGCAAATAAAACCTTACCGTATTTTAGAGAAATGAATGAAAATTCCTTAGAACAGATATGCGGAATAATAAGGGAATCAATTAATGCAGATGCAGTATCTATAACAAATAAAGAAAATATATTAGCTCACGTAGGAGTAGGAGCTGACCACCATATAAAGGGCCAGAAAATTATAACAGAGGCTACAAAAAAGGTTATTAGAGGAGGGAATTTGCTTTCTCTAACAAATGCAAATCAGATTGAGTGTCCTAATTTAAATTGTAGTTTAAAATCTGCAATTATTGCTCCTTTAAAAGAAGGGGATGAAGTAATTGGTACATTAAAAATATATTATTGTACTGATAATGCTATTTCCTTTAGAAATATAAATTTAGCTGTAGGCTTATCCCAAATTATTTCTACCCAGCTAGAAATAAGTAAGCTTGGAGAACTGAAAAATATGGCAAATAAGGCTGAAATAAAGGCGTTGCAATCCCAAATAAATCCTCACTTTCTATTTAACGCACTAAATACAATAATTTCCTTTATTAGATTTAATCCCAATAAAGCAAGAGAGTTAATTATTAATTTATCTACCTACTTAAGGTATAATTTAGATATAGGGGAGAACCATGTAGATATTTATAAAGAACTAGAGCAGGTTAAAGCATATGTAGAAATAGAAAAGGCAAGATTTGGAGAGAAACTTCATGTAGTTTATAATATTGAAGATGATTTAGATGTTAAAATCCCAAGTCTTATAATTCAACCAATAGTTGAAAATTCCATAAAACATGGTATTTTAAAAGGTAAAGGTGAAGGGACAGTAATAATTGAAGTTAAAAAAGTTTCTAAGGACAACATTATGATAACAATTGAAGATGATGGAATTGGAATTTCAAAAGATATTATAGAAAAAGTCTATGAAGATAAAATGGAAGAAAATAAAATAGGCATATCAAATGTTCATAATAGATTAAAATATATTTATGGTGAAGGATTAAAGATAGAAACATTGAAAAGCGGTACTAGAATCAGTTTCAATGTAAGTAAGATAAGGGAGTGATGGTATGAATTGTATTATTGTTGATGATGAATCTCCTTCAAGAGAAGAACTAAAATATTTTATAAACAATTTCAGTAATATAAAAATAGTGAATGAGTTTGATGATTCTATTAAGGCTTTAGAATATATTGAAGAAAATAAACCAGATATTATTTTCCTAGATATTAATATGCCAAAACTAGATGGCATTGCATTATGTAAAATTATTAATCATTTTCCAAAGCAATCCCTTGTAATTTTTATTACTGCCCATAAAGATTATGCTGTAGATGCCTTTGAAATTCAAGCTTATGACTACATATTAAAGCCTTATTCAGAAGAACGAATAGTTAGTACATTAAAGAAAATTGATAAACTTTCAGATAAAAAGAGTATAAATAATAAAATAACCCTTTGGAAAGATAATAAGATGATTGTAAAAAATATAATAGATATTTCCTATTGTGAAGCAAAGGAACGAGAAACTTTAATTTATATTAATGGAGTACAATATAATGTAAACTGTAGTATTTCAGAATTTTATAAAAAACTTCCCAAAGAACTCTTTTATAGAAGTCATAGATCATATATTATTAATACTGATAAAATTACAGAGATAGTTCCGTGGTTTAACAACACCTTTATGTTAAAATTACAAGGTGAGAAAGTTGATATACCCGTAAGTAGAAATAATATAGGTGAGTTTAAGCATATAATGGGCATATAAAAGCACTTGATGTGCTTTTTTTGTTTTTTCATGTATGAAACCGTATAAACCCCTAAAAAACATATTATAATTTTGTTAACAAATAATTAATTAGGAGGGGTCCAAATGGTATCATTTATTTTAGCGATTATTGCTCTTATTATAGGTTATTTTATTTATGGTGCAATTGTGGAAAAGGCTTTTGGAGCAGATGAAAAAATTCAAACTCCTGCTGTAAGGCTAGAGGATGGTGTAGACTTTGTAAAAATGCCTGCATACAAAATTTTCTTAATTCAATTTCTTAACATAGCAGGTTTGGGACCTATTTTTGGTGCAATTGCAGGTGCAATGTGGGGTCCATCAGCATTTTTGTGGATTGTATTTGGATGTATATTTGCAGGTGGAGTTCACGATTATTTTTCTGGTATGCTTTCAGTAAGGCATGATGGGACAAGTATTCCTGAAGTTGTAGGTCAATACCTTGGAAAAGGCTTCAAAAACTTTATGAGAGTATTCTCAGTAATACTTTTAGTTCTTGTAGGAGTTGTATTTGTAACTGGACCAGCAAGTATATTAAAAGGATTAACAGGATTAAACATTACATTATTAATATACCTTATATTTGCGTATTACATTATTGCAACAATAGTTCCTATAGACAAGCTTATTGGAAAGATATATCCTATTTTTGGAGTTTGTTTATTAGTTATGGCCATTGGAGTTGGAGGTGCATTAATTTTTGGTGGATTTGATATACCAGAAATAATACCAGCTAATTTGGTTAATATGCATTCAAACCCAGATAAAAACCCAATATTTCCAATGCTATTTATAACTATTGCCTGTGGAGCTATTTCAGGGTTCCATGCGACACAATCACCTTTAATGGCAAGATGTATAACTAGTGAAAAACAGGGTAGAAAAATATTCTATGGTTCAATGATAGCAGAAGGTGTAGTTGCATTAATTTGGGCAGCTGCAGCAATGAGCTTCTTTGGTGGAGTAGCTGAATTAAATGCTACTATGGCAATAGAAGGTCATACATCAGCTTGGGTAGTAAATGAAATTTGTGGAAGCCTACTTGGAAAAGTTGGTGGATTACTAGCTATACTTGGAGTTGTAGCATGTCCTATAACTTCTGGGGATACAGCTTTCAGAAGTGCAAGATTAACTATAGCTGATATATTTAAATTTGACCAAGGTCCTATTAAAAATAGATTTATAATTAGTATTCCTTTGTTTGTGATAGGTTTCATATTAACTAAGATGGATTTTGGAATAGTATGGAGATATTTTGGATGGTCTAATCAAGCTTTAGCTACAATAGTATTATGGACATCAGGCATGTACTTAGTTACTAAAGGTAAAAAGCACTGGATTGCTACTATACCAGCAACATTTATGACAGCAGTATGTACATCTTACATTTTAATTGCACCAGAAGGCTTTAAGCTTTCTCAAAGTATTTCATATCCAATAGGAATTGTAAGTGCAATTGTAGCAATGGTAATTTTCTTAATAGCAGCAAAAAAAGTAGAAACAAAAGCAAAAGGTAAAATTTAAAATTCTATAAAGTTCATTATAAAAATACTAATGGAATAAAAGTACTTATAGGCTAGATACACAAAAAGTGTTTAGCTTATAGGTACTTTTTTATATATTTTTATAAGAAAGAAAAGTACAGCATTAATAAAATTATAAGCAGTGATTTAAGACGAGCTGTTGAAACAGCTAAGGAGATTGAAAGTAAATTAAATATACCAGTGAAGTATTGTAGTGATTGGAGAGAAATAAATAATGGAGTTCTGGCAGGAATGGAAGAAGATAATATAATGATTCTTACTCATGGTGGAGTAATAAATGTTTTATACTATATATTAAATAATATAAAGTGGACAAATAAGTCACCTAAACTATCGCACAAAATTGAGCATATAGAAGGAAAATGGGAAATAGTTATGAGCAATAGTGTTGAGCATTTATATTATAATAGGGAAATATAAACCTAGATCTATAGAGAAATAGGAGTATATAAAACTATATGTCTATATAAATATTTAAATAGGAAAATATTTATATATGAAACTATATAAATATAAAACTATATAAATAGTTGTGCTGTTCATGGGGGTTTTGGAGCTTTTTAAATATTTGACCAAAGAGTCAATATGTAATATAATTACTAAGATAACAGATAAAGATATTTAAACTTTAAATATTTACATATCTTTGCTTGTTATGAAGAGACATAATAGAATTATGTCAAATGTTATTTTTAGGGGGAAATATTATGGGCTTTTTTTATGAGTCAACGAATTTTACAGGTTGGGCTATTTGGCTTTTTATTCTTTTTGCCTTAATGGCTTTTAATGAGCTTGGTCGTTCAACAAAATGGGGCGGAATTATACTTTTTTTAATTGTTCCTATAGGTTTAACTATTTTTGTTTGGCCAACAACTGCAGCTCCAGGAAATGAATATGGAACAGGTACTTGGTTTAACTGGGTAAAAACTTACTCAGCACTGGCAGGGTGCCTTGGATTTATGGCTATTCGCTATATTCCATCACTTGCTAAAAAGAAGTGGGTATTATGCTTTCCACCACTTATTTTGGCAATTAATATTCTCGAAGCAGCTATTCGTGATTTTCAATGCTTTACATATGGTGCATGGAACGGAGCATATGTAGACAATCTTTGGGTAATGTCAGGATCATGGAATATCATGAATGGTATAGCTGGATTACTAAACATTATTGCCATTTGCGGATGGGTTGGTATTTTTATTTCTAAAGATAAAACAAAGGATATGATATGGCCTGATATGATATGGCCTTGGATTATAGCATATGATTTGTGGAATTTTGCCTATACATATAATTGTATAGCAGACCATTCATTTTATTGTGGTTTGGCACTGTTACTTTCTTGCACCATACCTGCTTTCTTTATCAAAAAAGGAGCATGGTTACAGCATCGTGCACAGACACTTGCCCTATGGATTATGTTTGTTATGACAGTACCTTCCTTTGCAGATCGTATAGCACCTGTAGCTACTACACATAATCCAAAAGCGTTTTTTATTTTAAGTTTATTATCTTTAATAGCAAATGTAGCATTAGTAATTTATCAGTTTAATAAGATTTATAAAAATAAACTTAATCCACTAAAAGACGAAATTTTTGTAGAAACAAAAGCCTATAAGAAGGTAATTGAAGAAAATAGATAATATAAAAAGTATAATAATTTCATATGATATAGGAGATTATATTTTTGGAATTTATGGGCATAATACCTTTAAGAAATTAAATTTTCTATTAAAGGAGGAATTCTTATGCCAGATAATAATGAGGTAAGAAAAGAAGGTTCTAGTGGAAATAGTATTTTAAGATGGGCAGGAAGATTGATATTAGTTGCAATTATTTTAGGTATAACATCATTTTTAACTCCAGGATTTAGTATTTATGGATTATGGTCATATCTAATTGCAGCAGTTGTAATAACTGCATTAGACTATTTCGTAGAAGCATTCATGGGAGTTGATGCATCACCTTTTGGAAAAGGAATAAAAGGCTTTATTATTGCAGCTGTAATAATATATGTAGCACAATTTTTAGTGCCAAATATGAGGGTATCTCTTCTAGGCGCAATATTAGCAGCTTTAGTTATTGGTGTAATAGATGCTATATTTCCGTCAAGAGCAATGTAATTTTAAATACATCATGTTGAAATTATTAAAGGAAGAACTCTAGAAATAGGGTTCTTTTTATTTATGTAAAAATGGAACATTAACATAAATACTTAATAATATAAATAAAGTGTGCAATGATATATGATTTATTTAAGTTTGGAGGATAGAAGCATGAAAAGAAAGATTTACAATGTTTTATCTAATATGATATTACGTGGAGATAACGTATCTAGAGTGAAAGTAAAGGTAGGTATTTCAAGGGAACTTCCCTATGAAGTTGAGGTTATTGCTGAAAATTTATATGTACCTTGGGCCATAGATATAAGCAATGAAGGTAAATTATATTTTACAGAGCGGTCTGGAGCAGTTAGAATCATTGAAGGTGGTAAACTTCTGCCACAACCACTGATTAGATTTAGTGCACCCTTTGTAAGCCAAGGGGAAGAGGGATTGATGGGAATTGTATTAGATCCAAATTATTCTCAAAACCATTATATATATGTTATGCATTCATATGCAGAAGGTAATCAACTTCACAATCGTGTTGTGAGATTGATTGAAAATAATAACAAGGCATCTATTGACAGAGTGCTTATTGATAAAATTCCTGGTGGGCGGATTCATAATGGAGGTAGGATAAAGATAGGGCCGGATGGAAAATTGTATATTACAACGGGGGATGCAGGTAATTCTGCATTGGCACAAAATATCACAAGCACAGCAGGGAAAATACTGCGAATAGAATTAGACGGTAGTATTCCTGAAGATAATCCAAATGTAAATTCACCTGTTTATAGCTTAGGTCATAGAAATCCTCAGGGTTTAGCCTGGAATTCAAGAAATATATTGTATGCCTCTGAGCATGGGCAGACCGCTCATGATGAAATAAATATTATACAGCCAGGAGCTAATTATGGATGGCCTCTGGTTCAAGGAAATGAAGACTCTAAGGAAGTTATAGTGCAAAAGCCATTAATACACAGTGAAGAAGAAACGTGGGCGCCTTCTGGTATAGCCTTTGTAGAACAAGGACCGTTGCAAGGGAAATTACTAGTTGCTACTTTACGTGGCGAACAACTACTTACTATTTCATTGAATGGAAAAGGAACGAAAGTAAATAGCGTAGATTCATGGTTGAAGAATAGATATAGGCGCTTACGTGAGATTATTCAGGGGAAGGATGGAGCGATTTACCTAACAACAAGTAATAGAGATGGAAGAGGTAATCCTAATATAGGTGATGATAGAATTATTAGGATTATTCCAATTAGGAGCAGCCAGCAAAAATGAACATAAGATTTACAATAATAATAACTCTTACTTTCATAATATGATATATATTTTTGCCTATTGCTGTACAGTGTGTTTTCCTTTATATAAGAAATTTTTGCTAAAGTCTATTGACATGAATTAGAGGTGAGAATACAATATTTATATGAACATATGAATAAGTATTCATATAAATGATATTAGTAGAAAGTAATTTTAAAGGTGGGAATAATTATGGGGTTAATAGAGATAGTTTCATTTACATTACTATGTATATTTGGTATTTCATATATGGGTAAACTAATAATATTATCAAAGAAAAACAACATTAAAGCTAATGTTTTTGGTAAAGGTACTAAAAGTAAAGAAAGTCTTATTATTGAAAGGTTTCTAAAAGCAATGACTTTTGCAGGGATAGGGATTTGGACTATTAGTGCTTTATTTCCATCATTTACAGAAAAGTGGTTTGTTGGACTTGGGAAAGGCTTTACAGTAAGCATTATTGGAGTGGTTATTACATTAATAGGAGTTTCACTCTTTATATTGGCTATGGTTTTCATGAAAACTTCTTGGAGAGCTGGTATAGATAAATCAACAAGAACATCACTTATAACTTCAGGACTTTATAGATTCAGTAGGAATCCAGCCTTTGTTGGAATGGACTTGATGTTTATTGGAGCTGCAATTACCTATGCAAATCTTATTATCGTAATTGTAGGTTTATTAGTTGTAGTTGGTATACATCTACAAATACTTCAAGAAGAAAAACATATGGAAGAAGTATTTAAAAAGGAATATAATGAATATGCAAATAAAACACCAAGATATCTGTTATTATAGAAGTATAATGATGTTTTGTAACAAAAATAGGGTCAATATTAAATGTTAATTTTACTTTTTCAGATGGAAAACTAGAAATGAAAGCTCAATTTAACTTAAAATAGTATTTAATTTATGATATAAATCTAAAGGTATATGAATTGAAACAAATATAAATAAAAGACTAGGGAAACCTAGTTTTTTATTTATTTTAAGGGTTGAGTTTATGCAAATAAATTTTTAAAGAGGATATTGTTTATTTATCTTAGATACTCTAAAGTTTCTTCAACAGGCTTATGATTGCATTTACTAAATAGAAGAAATTTTTTTATTTATACATGAACAAAAAGTAGAAATTCATATATTATGTAGTATAAGGTCTCACTAACTATAGTTTAATTAGATAAAAAATGGGGGAAATGTTATTATGAATGACAATAAAATAAATGCAAATAACAATAGATGTGTAGGAAACTCTTGTGCAACAGATTCTTGTGCAACTGTTACTACCCAAGTACAATCACTAACTGAACAACTTCCTATAACTCCGATTGTTATTGCACCTGGACCTGCATTTGTTAAGATTCCAGTTGTGTTAGCAGAAGTAAATATAACCATTCCGGTTGAAGCTACTATCACACTAGACCAACCAGCTATAGAAATTAAACGAATTAGAAAGAATGTATATTTAACTCAATCCCGTATTATTCCATTTTCTCAAGATGATCAATTTAATACTGGAATACTATTTATAGCAGGTTTTATAAGAAAGAATATCGAGTATGCAACTAAAACTTGTAGGACAGCTGGAACTCCAAATGTTTGTGGAGATATAAGACATTGTACAGTTGAAGTACCTTTTAATTTCACAACAAGAATTGCTTTCCTTAGACCACCAATTTTTATTGAAAATAGCATTCCGAGTGAATTAGAATTTTTTACAGATAAACTTCAAGGTTGCGATGCTTGTTCAGATAGAGTAATTGGACGTAATCCTTGCGATCAGAGTTCCTTCTTTACAGAGTTCTTTAACGAAAAACCTTTTACTGAATTAGTAAGAGCGGATATTGCTGAAGTTGATATTCACACAAATCCAACTATAAATTGCGCAGTTCCTACAGAGCAAGTATTTACTCAACTTACAGAAAAAGTAGTAGTAAATTTAACACTAAAAGTATTACAAGAACAACAGGTAGAAATTACAGCAACAGAAGCAACACAAGCAACATGCAGGAATTAAATTGAAAAATTAATCTTATTTAAATGATATATTGCAGACCTAAAGCTTACTAAGAGAGGTTTTGGGTCTGTTTTTAAGAGAAATATTATCTTTATCAAGCATGACAATACTTAATATAAGATTCATCGGAAGCATGAGATATCTTTATATCATGAATCCATAGCAATGTTTTTCCTTTGGATGTTTTGATTGGCTTTGCGATTCAATTATAACAGAAAAAAAGGGGGCATTGATATATATATATAATTTTAAAAAAGAATTAGTGTAAAAAACTTTACACTAACAATTAGATAGATAAGGAGGAAATCTTATAATGAATGATAGCCAAAAAAATACAAGTGATTATGAATGTGTAGCAGATCCTTGTGCAACTATTACTTCTAAAGTACAATCATTAACTAAACAAATTCCTGTAACACCTGTTGTTATTAAATCTGGACCTGTATTTGTTAAGATTCCAGTTGTATTAGCAGAGATAAACATAACAATTCCTGTTGAAGCTACTATCACATTAGACCAACCAGCTATGGAAATTAAACGAATTAAAAAAAATGTATTTTTAACTCAATCTCGTATTATTCCATTTTTTCAAGAGTGTGCACCTGATACTGGAATACTATTTATAGAGGGGTTTATAAGAAAAAATATTGAGTATGCAACCAAAACTTGTAGTATAATTGAAAGTCCAAATGTTTGTGGAGATATAAGATGTTGCACAGTTGAAGTTCCTTTCAATTTTACAACAAGAATTAATTTTATTAGAGAACCGATTTTTATTGAAAATAGCATTCAGAGTGAATTAGAATTTTTTACAGATAAACTTCAAGGTTGCAATGCTTGTTCAGATCCCGTAATTGGACATAATCCTTGTGGTCAGAGTTTTTTCTCTACAGAATTCTTTAATGAAAAACCTTTTACTGAATTAGTAAGAGCAGATATTGCTGAGGTTGATATTCATATAAATCCAGCTATAAGTTGCATAGTTCCTGCAGAACAAATATTTACTGAATTCACAGAAAAAATAGTAGTGAATTTAACACTAAAAGTCCTACAAGAACAACAGGTAAAAATTGCAGCACTATAATTATTAAATAATATAAATATAAAAGTGTAACATTGCTAAATGAATATAAGTGTAAAAGCTTTTTATTACTCGATAATATTAAACAGGCCTAAAATCTACTAAGAGAGGTTTTGGGTCTGTTTTTAAGAATAGATAAATATTCATTAGGTTATATTGTAATTGAATACCACAATTTAATTTCTATTAAATGAAAGAAAATTGATTTGATAAGGCATGTTTATTTAAAAATAGTGGATTAAGACATGATTTATTATTACCTTAGTCCATTTTTATCCGATGACTACCCGCTCTAATACTCCCATCTTCTTCAAAGTGGGAGTAAAGAGCGGCTACGACCCTGGATAACGATTTCTAACCTTCAGAGGGAGTAAAAAACTCCCTCTGAAGCAAAGAAATCTGTTTATGTTTAGATTATATGTATCGGAATACTATCTTATTAAGAAACTGACAGCTTTACTCATAGACTAAACTGTTATATATTAAAAGAGTTACTAATTACTTATGAAAAGAGAATTAAAATTATTTTACATATGAAAAGAAGAGGATAAACATGAGATTAGATAAATTTTTAGCAGGGTCATTCGTTGAGACACGTAAAAAGAGTAGGGATTATATTAAAGAAGGTAAGGTTAAAGTAAATGGGGAAGTGATAACAGAGCCTGCAATGGAAATTAAGGAGAGTACCGATATCATTGAGTATCTTGATAAAGTAGTTGATTATAGAGAAAAGGTGTATTATATGTTTCATAAACCTGCAGGATGTATTACTGCAAGAAAGGATGCTGATAATAAAACAGTCTTTGATTTTTTTCATGAGGATAATATAAATGGGATATTTCATGTTGGAAGATTAGATAAAGATACAGAAGGATTATTGCTTTTTACCAATGATGGTGATTTTGATCATCAATTAATGTGTCCAGAAAGGCATGTCGAAAAGAAATATTTCTTTTGGGCATTGGGTTCATTAGATGATGAAGATAGGGATAGATTAGAGAATGGAATTTCCATTGGAGAAGGTGAAGCATTAACAAAGCCTGCTAAAATTGAAGTGGTGAAATGTGGGAACTATGAAGAGTTAGAACAGGAAACTGATATTGGAAAGTTCTATAATATAGAATCAAAACATTATAATCAGCCTATTGTCTGTGGATATCTTACAATTTCAGAGGGACGTAAACATCAAGTTAAGCGTATGTTAAAGGCAGTTGGTTGTTATGTGGTATATTTAAAGAGGATTTCTATTGGGGAGTTAACCTTAGATGAAACCCTTGAAAAAGGCCAGTATCGAATGCTAACAGAAGAGGAAGTTCACAAGTTAGTGTAAAAATTATAATTTTTGGAGATAGATATAAATTCATTATACTTTATGGAATAATAGAGGTATATAAATTATTATTGATTTATTATACTGTATTGTATATAATTGTATTAGTAAAATTAAGGAGGTACAATGTGATGGTAATAACTGCTTGCTAATTAATTTTCTAAATTGAAAGTTATATGAAAGGAAGATTTTAAGTGCCTATGCAATTAGGTTTTTTAGTATGCTTCTTTTGAAACTTAGTAAGTAGATATAGTCATTTTGTAGAACCAAAAGTAAATCTTAATTTTACATAAGATATTTTATAAGAACATGTGCTCTTAAGGATACTTTATAATGTGAAATAATGTTTATTTGGGACTGTAAGAAGAATATCAATTCTACAGTCTTTTTGTTTTATTAAAAAACTTAATAAGTAGAATTCTAAGTTTTAGGAGAACTTTGAGTTTAGTATAGGCATAAACAATATAATAGCACTTAAAAGGAGAGAGTACTATGGATATTAAAAAAAGAATAATCAAAGATTTAGATAGGATAATAAATGAATATGTTAATGAAGAATTTGTTCCTGGATTATCAGTAGGTGTAGTATACAATAATGAAGTTATTTATACAAAGGGTTTTGGAGTAAAAAATGTAGATACAAAAGAACCTATTGATGAGAACTCCATTTTTCACATGGCATCAGTATCAAAGACTTTTGTAGCTACAGGAATAATGCAATTGGTTCAGCAAGGTAAAATTCACTTAGATAAATATGTAATAGAGTATTTACCTTACTTTAAGCTTAAAGATGATAGATATAAAAAAATAACTATAAGGCAATTATTAACTCATGTATCAGGTATGCCAGATGAAGATGATTATGAATGGGATAAGCCTCAATATGATGAAGAAGCTTTAGAAAGGTACGTTAGAAGTATTAGTGGAAGAGAACTTATGTGGGAGCCAGGAGAAAAATTTGCCTATAGTAATATAGCTTATGAGATTTTGGGAAATGTTATTGAAAAAGTTTCAGGTATGTCTTTTGAGAAATATATGAAAGAAAATATCCTCAATATTGTACAAATGAAAGAAAGCAATTTTTTAAAACCCTTAGTTTCAAAGGAGCTACTTACAAGTCCCCATATATTAGATACAAAGAATGGCTATGGTGCTACGGTTAGTGAAGTTTTTCCTTATAATCGTGCACATGGTCCAAGCTCTACGTTGTATTCTAATGTAGTTGAAATGTGCAACTACGCTATTGCTAATATGAAGGTCGGAAAATTTAAAGGAAATAAAATATTAGAAGCCCATAGTTATTTAGAACTTTGGAGAAAATATGCCTTAACAGGTTGGGGTGGTTATACTTCGGAAATTGGATTGGCATGGTTTTTGGGAGAATATAAAGAAAATAAAGTGAGATCTCACAGTGGTATGGATACAGGATTTAGAAGCAATTTAATAATATTGCCAGAGAGAGGTATTGCAGTTGTTGTTATGATCAACTCAGATTATATTGGAACTAAAGTTTTATGTGAAAGTATTCTAGATATACTTTTAGGGGAAGAAGTTGACTATATAAAAAGATCACTTGCTAGTCATATAGTAAGAACAATGTTTAATAATAATTCTGAAATTGCATTACAGGAGTATTATACAATAAAGGAAAATTCCATTGAAAAATATCTTGTGTATGAGGATGAATTTAACGCTATTGCTTATAACTTGTTGGAGAGAAAAAGAATTAAAGAGGCAATAGATGTGCTCAATTTATCAATAAAAATATTTCCAGGATCAGCTAACCTTTATGATGGTTTAGGAGAAATGTACTTATGTCAAGGTAATAAGAAGCAAGCTTTAGCGAGTTATAAGAAATCTTTTGAGTTGAATCCTAACAATAAAGAAGCTAAGAAAATAATAGATGAATTAAGTTAAATAGATAAAAAGGGAGAGTAGATACGTTTGTGTAAACACAAATTTATCTACTCTCATTTTGATTGATGAGAGGGTACGTATGTCCAAAAATTTAGTGTATATTCTCTGATTTTGTAAATCTTATTTAGAAGTTTTGATTATTAACTTCTTTTATATATTCTTTTTACAGTATTTAAACCTTCTAATATTTCTATTTTTGAGAAATTACAACTGATGAGTTTATCTTCAGCCCATTTACTTATTTCTTCATAAAAGAATAGTGCTAGTTCTAAGTTTCTAGGAGATTTATGAGAATTGATGGCTTCAAACAGCATATTTTCAGCTTTATTGATTTCACCTTCAATTATATATTTTCTAATCATTATTTCCAGTAGCTGGTCTTCTGCAATAGTAATATCATCACTGTTTTCATCAATACTATTTTCTATAGCATTTTTCCCTTTAAATATAGAAGCTACTGCTTGTAAGGCTGTTTTTATCATTTTCATTATATAGTCATTTTCATACATTTATAAAGCCACTCCTTATTTTAAATTAGTATGGTTAAAGGAATTATATTCTTAAATTTTATACAGTCACTCTAATAATTTATATTAACAGATGTTACTTTATTTTTGTATATACTTATTATATCACAAGAAAAATGTAAGTATTTATATTTGATTGGGTCTTTAGTTGTTATTTCAATGTTTAGACGTATTCATAAAAAGTATAATTAAGAGGGGCGTGTTTTGGTATATCTGTAGACAGCAGCTCAATATAAAGGACTACTTGTCTACATAAGTAAAGAAATATTCAAGGGACATTCTGGGGACCGGCTCCATAATCACTTGTATATATTTGGAACATTGATATACTTATATTAAGACTATTGAAAGGAAGTGATAAATATGAATGAAATTTTTGATATTTCTTATGATGAGGTTGAAGTTATCAAGAACTTATGGGAAAAAAACAGACAGTATCATGAAAATACTTCAGAATACTTTAAGGAATCCTATAGGTTTATTAGCTTTGAGGAGAGAATCAAAGATTTTGAGAGCCAGGCAATAAAAATTACTGTTGCCAAAAGTGATGATGGATATATTGGATATTGTATATCAACGATAATTGATGGAAAAGGAGAAATTGATTCACTTCACGTTGATGCGCATAATAGAGGAAGTGGCATTGGTAAGAAACTTGTAATTAAGCATATGGAGTGGTTGAAAGAAAATAATTGCAAAGTAATTGGGGTAACGGTATCACAAGAGAATGAAACTACCATAGGGTTTTATAAGAAACTTGGATTCTATCCCAATACCTTATATATGCAACAACGTTAATATAGAATAAGGGTGTTACTTTGATTACATCTTTAGTTGTTATTTTGCAATTGACAAAATATTCATAAAAAAGTATAATTATCAAGGTAAACAGTTATTTACTAATAATATTTTATGAAAGGAGATGTTTTTAATGAATACAAGTAAAAAGGTGATTTTAGTATAAAACTTAAAATGGGCTTAAATGTAACTTTAGACATAGTCTATTATTTGTGTTGCATTTTTGCGGGAGTAGTTAACCTTTCATAATACTGCCTATAAAGGATAAGTAACGCGACAGGAAGGTCGTGTTTTTTGTAGCCGTAGATAGAGTAGCCAAGTACAAAGGGTTGATTGTCTACGGTATCTTTATGTCCATTTTTAAGGAAAAAAATAATGTGGAGGCTATATATGAATAGAAAATATACAGATGCGGAACTTAAAAGAGCACTAGACATGGTAGAAGAGGGGTACTCTTTCTCAGAGGCCGCAATGGCAAATAATCTTAATAAAAGTATTGTAGCAAGAGAGATGAGAAAGAGAAAAAATGAAAAAGCTGGACGGCATATAGATGATTATAGAAGGAAGTTTCAAAATGATATAAACAATACCAAAATAGAAAAGGAGATAAAAAAATGATTAGAGAGATAGAAGTAACCAATATGGAAGACTCAGATATAAATGAGGCGAAAAAGATATGGGTTAGACAATTTGAACTATATTGTGATAATAGTGAATTCCCATTACATTGGAAACAAGATACAGAATTATTAGAAAAATTTCTTGCTGAAAGAATTAAAAATCAAAGTGCAGTTGTAGCAAAGTTAGACAACAAGGTAGTTGGATTCTTGGCATATGATGAATTTCCTTTCAATGGGGAGAATACCGTATTTTGTCCAGCAATAGGACATTCTTCTATTGAAGAATACAAAGAAAGTGTATATTTAGAATTATATAAAAGTATATCACAGGAATGGATTAATAAAAATATTTTTAATCATATGTGGACAATATTTTTAAATGATATAAATTTAAAAAATATATTGTTTGATTTAGGATATGGGTCATATTTGATAGATGCATTTAATGATTGTAATATTGAGTCTGGTGAAAAATCTATGTGTGATATTAGAAAAGCTACCATGGAAAATGCTAATGTTTTATATGAGCTTGTAGAAGAATCCAATGAATATTATGCGTCTGCACCATTATTTCTTAAGAGAGACAGGATTACGAAAGAAGAGGTTGAAGAAATAATATTAAAAAGAAATGTGTTTATTGCATGGCACGAAGATATTCCGGTGGGATTTATTAATTTAAGTATTGCTGATAACAATAACTTTATAGATATGTCTATAAAAAAATGTGGTTTAATCGACGAAATTGGTGCTTATATAAAATTAGAATATAGAAATAAAAAAATAGGTATTGAGCTATTGAAAATCGTCAATGATTATTGCAAGGATTTTAATGTACCATATATTCATGTTGATTTTGAAACAGCAAATCTATATGGTAATAAGTTTTGGAAAAAGTATTTTACACCAATGTTATTATCTATGAGAAGACCAATTAATAAAGATATAAATGATAGATAAATTTTAAATGTGCACAATCAGAGGAACGCATCATAGAAACCCTTAACATTAAGAAGTTGTTTAAAGGTGACCTGTAGCAGTTTATGAACTGTTAGAGGTCACTTTTTTGATTTATCCGATACTACCAGCTCTAATTCTCCCATCTTCTTCAAAGTGGGGGAGTAAAGAGCTGCTACGTCCCTGGATAACGATTTCTAAAGCTTAAGAGGGAGTAAAAACTCCCTCTTAAGCAAAGAACTCTGTTTATTTTCGTTTCATATTTCTCATTAGGCTTTTAGTATCCTTATCTATTTGTAAAGATTCGATAATTTTTTGTAAAGCTTTGTTATAGGTCACATTATCCAAAGTGTTATTTTTAAGAAATTTTAGTGTTTTCTCTGGAAACCTTATATAACAGATAGATATGGCCCAAGCCACTGACATTTTAACGTAATAGCCTGTATGTTTAATGCCATCCAATAGCTTTAATATTTCATCAATATGATTATCATCTATATAATAGAAAAGAAGCATGACTACTCCAAAACGTATATGATACTCATCAGTATCTGAAAGATAGGGCATCAAGTATTCCCACATTTCCTTTGGATATTTTTTAGGAAGTTTTAATCCACTACAAAAGCTATCGCATACGGACCAATTATCAATTTTATTAACAAAGCTTGTGATGTAAGGCAATATATCAGAAAGCTCAGATTTTACATAACCAATGGTCATCCCTTGAAGCATAATCTCTTCAAAACTGTCATCTGATGCATTTTGCAAATAACCTTGCCAATCATCTTTTGCAAGTTTTTTAGCAATTTTTCGAAGTTCAGGTAAACGAACACCTAGGATGTTGTGAATACCAGGTAATAAGCCACTAGAAAATTTTTGATATTTAGGCTCTGCTAATATAGAAAGTTTTTCTTTGATTACATTATTTATTTCCATTTTTATTCTCCTTAGTTTCCTAATTATATTTTATCATAGAGATTCCCTATTATCATCTAAATAATAATATTTTTTTATAAGTCATTATTAATTTAGGTTATTTATGTAATATAATATACGGTTTAATCATCACCAATTTTCTATTCTAGCATATGATGTATTGAAAGTATAAAATAGATTAAATTTTATTACAGTTTTTCAAAAGGAGGAGAATTTATGTCCATTAACTTTAAGAAATTCATACCACGTCCAGGTCTTGTAAATAAGCAGGGACGTTTACCTGATCCTTCAGAGTTAGTTTGTATTGAAGTACCAAAGATTTTTGATCAATGCTTAATTAAAAGATGCCTTGTATATGGTGAAGGTCCTGACACGAATACAACAGATTGTGAATTAAGAAGCGATCCACTTATTGATCCTAAGAGATATATTGGAAGTAGAGACTTCAATGTAACACTGATATCTGTAGATAAGATACCAGTTAAAGGTAAGAGGGGATTCAAAAAAATAGTTCTTAATTATATGATTTCTTTCTATGCTGATTATATTGATTGCAATGGTATTACTAAAAGTGAATTATATGAAATTAACAGAACTGATGTAATTGGGAAGTTCTACTGTCCTGATTCAATAGCTCAAATTTCAGCTAGTTTTGTACCTGTTCAACAAGCACAAGATTTAGATTCTAATATTATAAAACTTGAAATGGTTGCTGAAGCTCTTGATGGTGAGTTACTACAAGATCCAAATGGAGATGATGTTCTAGATATTACTTTGGGTTATTACATTGTTGTAAAATGTGAGCTTATTGTACAATTACTCATACCGGCTTATGACTACTGTCCAGTTCCAAAAGAATTATGCGAAGAAGAGCCTGAAGACCCATGTGAAAGATTTGATAGAGCTCCAGTTCCTAAGTTCTATCCAGAGCAAAACTTAGACCCATTATTCCCAGACTGTGACGATAATGATGAAGAGTACGATTAGTAAAAATTATAGAGTTTATTATAATAAAAAGAATACTTAAGGTTTTTACAGGTAAATGAGGAATGTAACTTAACTAAAATCAGTAGTTATGAAAGGTAATGATAGTTTTAAGTGTATTGCTATATTTTTTAATAAATTTCTATCTATCATCACCTTTTTCCTAATAAACTCATATATTATAATAAAAACACTTAATAAATAGGATAATACACTAAATTACTAATATAATTGATTTTATTAAAATTTATTTAATTAAAAGGAGGATTCTATTTATGAATTCAATGTCAAAAGATTGTTATGATCCTTGTAAACATGATCCTTGCAAGCATGATCCTTGCAAAAAGGAGATTAAAAAGGACAAACATTGCGCAACTATTATAAAATGTGGTACTCCTAGCGCAACCACAATCCCTGTAGCTACTGTAGCAGGCACAACATTTACTGTTAGTTCTGTTACTTTAGATAATTCTTGCTTGTGTAACCCAACAACTAAGTTAGAATTTGCAAGTAATCTTGTTGCTCCAGTTGCTTTTACAGGAACACTAAACTTTCAAGTATTTAAACTTTGTAAAGGTCAGATTACGCCAGTTCCAGTTGGACCTTCATGGACATTTGATTTAGTAGCACTACTTTCATCACAAACATTCTCATTCTTCGTTTGTGACTGTGACTCTTGCTTTGATGATTGCTGTACCTATACTGTAGTTGCAACTGTTACTAGTGTAGTTACTGTTGGTACTCTTAATATTAACAACGCAACACTTGGAGCAATATCAACATGTGGTAGAAATAATTGTTGCTAAAGATTAGTCATATATAAATCGATTAGTTTAGCTACTTTTGATATATAAATAATTAAATTACTGATATTAATATTAACAAAGTCTCGGAGTGTGAATTTTCCATGCCGGGATTTTGTTATGTTTATATACAGGTTAGTGAATAATTGATATATTTTATTATTAGAAATAATTATATTCTTTATATTTTTATGAGCAATCACGAAACTTTAATCTTTTGAATATAATATATAATAAGCAAGAGCTTTATGACTTTAGATTTCATCATAGATATTTCTTACTTTAATGATAAGTCATATATTTATTTGAATTGTGACTAAAAAAGGAGGTTTATATGATTTATTTGGATAATGCAGCTACGTCCTTTCCAAAACCACCAGTAGTTTATGAAGAAATGCTAAATTGCATGAAAAATTACTGTGCTAATCCAGGACGAGGCTCTCATGATATGTCAGTGAAATCAGCTTTGAAAATCATGGAAACAAGGGTAGGAATATGTGAATTATTTAATATACCTAGTCCTTTGAATTTGATTTTTACCAGTAATGCTACAGAAGCCCTAAATATATCAATTAAAGGAGCTTTAAAAAGAGGAGATCATGTTATTAGTACAGTAATTGAACACAACTCTGTTTTAAGACCACTTCATTCATTACATGAAGGTGGAGTTGAAATCACTCTGGTGGGTGTAGATAAAGCAGGTTATGTAAATTTCAAGGATATTAAAAAGGAGATTAAGGGAAGCACTAGAATGATCATTATCAATCATGCTTCTAATGTATTAGGTACTATTCAGGATATCGAAAGTATCGGAAGGTTTTCAAAGGAAAATGGGATTATATTTATGGTAGATGCATCTCAAAGTGCGGGAGTGATTCCCATTGATGTAGAAAATAATCATATTGACCTATTAGCTTTTACGGGACATAAAGGATTATTGGGGCCTCAAGGAACAGGGGGATTATTTATAAGAGATGGTATTAAACTAAGGAATTTTAAGGAAGGTGGAACAGGAAGTAACTCACACTTTATGGTCCAACCAGACTTTATTCCGGATCAATTTGAAAGCGGAACACTAAATACACCAGGCATTGCTGGGTTATGTGAAGGTATAAAATTTATTAAGAGAATTGGAATAGATAATATACGAAAATGTGAAGAAGAATTATCAGGGTATTTGTTAGAAGAGATAAAAAAACTTTCTTATGTAAAAATCTATGGAAGTGATTCTAAAAAACAAAGAAGTTCAGTAATTTCTTTAAATATAGATGGAATTGACGCTTCGATTGTCGGTGAACAATTAAATGAAAACGGAATTGCTGTACGGACAGGCTACCATTGTGCACCTTTAATACATGGCGTAATTGGTACAGAGTATGCTGGTACGGTGAGAGTGAGTCCGGGATATTTTAATACTTTTGACGATATAGAAAAATTAATAGAAGCAATTAAGATGATTTATAAATTAAAATAATGTGAAATGGAAGATACAGTACATATATAATTATATATGTAATAAAAAACATTAGGATGTGAAAGTTATGAATGCTTGTAATAATTCAAACTCTCTTTATCAAATAGACAATCCTTCTGATTGTGAAAGATACACGATGCTTGAATATATACTAAAGATGCAGAATAGATTAGATGATCTAAATAATATAATTGATTTAATGAGTCCACCTAAAGATATAACAAACATTTGTCCAACAGGGTACGCTAAAGATATTAAAGTAGCGATAATTGGTGCAGGAGAGGCAGGGCTAGCTGCAGCCTTTGAACTCAGAAAGATAGGATGTAACATTACTTTATTTGAAGCAAGTCAGAGAATTGGGGGTAGGGTATACACCTATTATTTTGATAGAAATAAAAGATATTATGGTGAATTAGGACCAATGAATATACCGGTATCTCATGAGACTACCTGGCATTATATCAATCTTTTTAAGCTTAACACAAGCCCATTTGTAAATAATAACACTAATGCTCTGTTTTATGTAAGAGGTGAAAAGGCTGTGAACGATCCTAAAGGGAAATATATATCAAGGAATATATATCCTAGATTTCACTTAACAGATAGTGATAGAAGCAAAGTTCGTTCGCAACTTTATAGAAAGTTTTATCAAAAATATCTAGATTCTCTTACATCAGAAGCAAGAAAGGAGTTAGTTGAAACTAAACCCGAATACTTAAAGAGTATAGAGGACATAGATAAACTAAGTTATAGAAGAGCCTATGAAAATGCAGAGTTTAGTGAAGATGCGATATCAATGTTAGGCTATTTAGATGGTAGTCAGCAGTTTTTTAAACTAAGTCTCACTGAAATCCTACAGCAATATTATACTGCTGATTCTGAGTGCACTTACCGTATTAACGATGGCATGATTAACTTACCGCTTTCGATATATGGAGCACTTTGTGGTAATATAGAAATAGAAGATGTATATAAAGGTATAGATAAAGATAAATTAGGTCATGTAGATATAAAAATGGGCTCTCCAGTTGATGGCATATATAGTTCATCTTCAGGGGATAAAATTCTTCTTAAATATACAGAATGTGGAACAAGCAAAGAAAATTTAGAGGAATATGATTATGTTATATGTGCAGTACCTTTTCCAAGCTTGAGGAGAGTTGAGATTAATCCTCTTTTTACAGTGACAAAGATGCAGGCAATAAATGAAATGAACTATGAAACAGCGCAAAAGGTATATTTATATATTAAGGAAAGGTTTTGGGAGATGGGAAATGCATCAAAAAAAATAGTAGGCGGAAGATCTTTTACTGATCTCCCACTAACTTCAGTTTACTATCCATCAGATCATGCGAAACCAGTATCCAATAAATATGGGAAATGGACGCTAAAGCCTGATGTAAGTCCAGAAGAACCAGGGGCATTGCTTGCTAGTTACAGTTGGTGTCATGAAGCAGTGAGATTAGGCAATGAAAACCCTGAATTGCAAGTTAGCGACGTTATAAGATATCTAGAAAAAATGCATGAACTTCCTCCTCATTATATTAATGAAAATTTTATTGACTATAAGTCATTAATTTGGTCTGATGTACAGTATATATGGGGAGCAGGAGCACTATCTAAGCCTCAGGATAAAACACTGTTTTCCTATGCTGTAACTATTCCAGAAATGGGGAATAGAGTATTTTTTGCAGGAGAGCATATATCACAAAAACATGCAACACAACAAGGGGCTTTACAGAGTGGAATGATTTCAGCAAATGAAGTAGCAAAGCAAATAATAGCTAGCAAAGAGTATACGGAAGTTTAAAGGTATAAATGCAATGGCCTACATCAACTAGATGTAGGTCATTTTGTTATAGATTATACAAATTCTATGCCCAAGAGGTTTTGATTTCCAATGTTAGATGGAATAGGTGGAGTATTTGTTAGCATGGCTATCTTCTTCCACAATAAAGCCACTTACAATAAAAAAGTTAAGGACAATAATTAAATGTCCTTAACTTTAAATTAGCTAAACTAAATTATTTTCATATATGCCTAACTTTTAGCAACAGTTATTTCTACCGCATGTTGATATAGCTCCAAGTGTTGCATTGTTGATATTAAGAGTACCAACAGTAACTGCACTAGTAACAGTTGCAACTACAGTATAGGTACAGCAATCATCAAAGCAAGAATCACAATCACAAACAAAGAATGAGAATGTTTCTGATGCAAGTAGTGCAACTAAATCAAATGTCCATGCAGGCCCAACAGGAACAGGGGTAAATTGACCTCTACATAGTTTAAATACTTGGAAGTTTATAGTTCCTGTAAAAGCAACTGGAGCAACAAGATTACTTGCAAATTCTAACTTAGTTGTTGGGTTACATAAGCAAGAATTATCTAAAGTAACAGAACTAACGGTAAAAGTTGTACCTGCTACAGTAGCTGCAGGTACTGTAGTAGAACTAGGGGTACCACATTTTATAATAGTTGGACAATGTTTGTCCTCTTTAATTTCTTTTCTGCAAGGATCATAATAACCTTTTGACATTGAATTCATAGATAGAATCCTCCCTCTAATTATATAAATTTTAATAAAATAAATTGTATGAATAATTAAGGTGTTCAATTATTTGTTAAGTGTTTTATTATATTATATGATTTTTGTAGAAGAAAGGTGATGATAGATAGGCATTTATAAAAAAATATAATAATATATTTAAAAATATTATCACCTTTCACAATTACTAATTTTACCGAAGGTACATTATTCATATAGATATAGAAACCTTAATTATTCTTCAGTTACAGCAATTCTGATAATACGGTTTCATTATCGTCACAGTCACAGTCCGGGAATAATGGGTCTAGGTTTTGATCAGGATAGAACTTAGGAATTGGGGCTCTATCAAATCTCTCACATGGATCTTCGTCAGGTTCTTCTTCACATGGTTCTTTTGGAACTGGACAGTAGTCATAAGCTGGGATGAGTAGTTGTACAATAAGCTCACATTTTACAACAATGTAGTAACCTAAAGTAATATCTAGAACATCATCCCCATTTAGATCTTGTAGTAATTCACCGTCTAGAGCTTCAGCAACCATTTCAAGTTTTATAATGTTAGAATCTAAATCTTCAGCCTGTTGAACAGGTACAAAACTAGCTGAAATTTGAGCTATGGAATCAGGACAGTAGAACTTTCCAATTACATCTGTCCTATTAATTTCATATAATTCACTTTTGTTTACGCCATCGCAATCAATATAATCAGCATAGAAAGAAATCACATAATTAAGAACTACTTTTTTAAAACCAGGTTTTCCTTTGAGCGGAAGCTTATCTACGGAAAGTAGCTCTACATTGAAGTCTCTACTACCAATATATCTCTTAGGATCAATGAGCGGATCGCTTCTTAATTGACTATCTGTTGTATTTGTGTCTGGACCTTCGCCGTATACAAGACATCTTTTAATTAGGCATTGATCAAAAATCTTAGGTACTTCAATGCAAACTAATTCTGAAGGATCAGGTAAACGTCCTTGTTTATTTACAAGACCAGGACGTGGCACAAATTTCTTGAAGTTAATGGACATAAATTCTCCTCCTCTTGAAAAATTATGATAAATATAAATATATTTAATACTTACAATACATCATATGTCAGAATATTAAAGTGGTGATATTAAAAAGTCAGGTTAATATAATTTTTTGTTATATAGAAGTGCATAATAAGTTTTTATTTAAATATAATTTTATAAAGGGGGAGTGAGTATGAATGGTGTATATCCTTGGATATATTGTGACTATAAAGATAACATATGGAAGTTTTCACGAAACGACAATAGAGAGTTATGTTATAGAATTATGTACAGAGAAGGAAAATGGACTAAAGAAACTCTAATTGATGTAGAGGTGCTAGGATTCGATGTTTATGTTAGTGTAGATGAGACAATACATGTGGTATACAGTAATACTAAAGGGGAACTGAGATACTGTACTATGAAAGATACGCAATGGTTGGGAAAGCTACTATATCAAGTGGAAAGTGAAGAATTTGAAATACAAAACTTAAAAGTAGAAATTATCGGAGATGAGATGCATATCTTTTATTTACTAGTAGGTAATGATGGTAGTGACCATGGAGTGTTAATGCATTGTATATGGAATGGAAAAGAAACTAAAATTACCACAATACAGGATATTATATTGATACCTAATTTAAAAGAATATTATTCAGTACATGTAAATAAAAAGGGTAATATTTATGCATTTTTTATTTCAGATGAAGGTGATGAGATATCTTTAAACTATTGTAACTTTGAAAATCATAGATGGTCGATTGCAAGAAGACTTTATGGTATTCAAGGAGAGGATATAGGGTTTGAAGTGTTAATGGATCAACAGGAAATTCATATACTAAATAAATCTAGAGAAGACTCTATTTATTTTCTTGATCATGTTTCTATAGATATTATCGGAAGTATAAAAGAATTCAGAGTTCATGAAAGTAGAAAAGAATTGAAAGAACCTATACTATTTACTAAAAGTAATAAATTGTACGTTTGTTGGCTAGAACAAGGGAAGATTTCCTATTCAGCCTTTGATGGTAAAAAATGGAGTAGCGTAGTTTATTTTGATAGAGGTAATGAGCTTACAGTAGAAAGATATAATTGTTTTATTGGTATAGATAAGGATAGTGCTATTAAAGTAAAAAAAATTTATGGAACTAGTGGATTGGATTTGTATTTGTTTAATCCAAGTGAAGTTATAACAAATATGAAAGATTCATTAAAAAAAGAAGGAAATCAAGTTAAAGGAGCAACACTTCAGGAAAGAGAATCAATTGAAAGTTTAAAACTTGAATTATCTAGTGTAAATTTAGAAAAGAAAAATTTAGAAAAGAAAATTATAGCATTAAATTTACAATTACAAAAAAATCAAAGATTTATAGATGAATATGAGGAACAAATTGCTAGAATATTAGAACAAAAGCGGAAGTCAGATGAGAACTGTAATATATTCTTGAAATTGCAGAAGAACATTCAAAAAGAGTTAGAGGGAACAAAAAAAAAGTTTTTGGAAGAAGAACTCCTTACAACAAGTATTCAAAAAGAGTTAGAATATACAAAACAACAATTGCTAGAAGAAAGGAAGATTAAAGTAGCAGTAGAAAGTAAATTGAAAGAATGCCAAGAAGAAAATGTAATAATTAAACAGCAAGGTGAGATCATAAATGAAGAAAAAAGGAGATTGAGTGAAGAACTTGAATTAGAAAAGAATCAATCCATTATGGAACGATTACTAAGAAGAAGGACAAATGGAGTATAAAGTCACTTCTACAGCTTTAAAGCATACAATAAAGTAAGGAGCCTGTATAAATTAAGGCGTCACAAAATAGAGGTGATAATATGAAAATAGAAGATTACGATTATATCATGGTCTTTACTTCTCATCACAGGGCGCTATATATTTACGAGCGTTTAGTTAGAAAAAATATAGCGGTAAAACTTGTTACTGCTCCTAATAAAATTAATATTAGTTGTACTCAAGCAGTGAAATTTAAAGAAATAGATATGGAAGCTATACAAAAAGAATTACAAAGAAATAATATTTACCCAACTAGTATGTATAAGATTGTTAAAGAAGGAAAAAGCCAAACTTATGAATTAGTTGAATAATATTTGCTTGGTTAGTTTTTTTATATTTATATTGCATAATAAGCAAGCATAAAGCATATTTTTTAGTATAAGAGTGAACTCGGAAACTAACTTCAAATAGAATCAAAAATAGTTTTTATATAGTTTTAGTACCGATCACTCTTTAAGTTATTATTTGGATTAATTTATAATTAAAATCACTTATATAGGCTGAAAAGTGAAAATTGAATATTAAGATAAATTATATAATAGACCTAGAATAATGATATAAAGATTTACTGGTGGCACAATATGATTTATTAGTAAAGGAGGAGGTGAAGGCGAGTCCATGTTTAATAAAAGAGAGAAAATCATCTATTATATATCGCATTTAGGAACAGGAAAGGTATCTATAATTGATGGGGATAGTTATAGTATTATAAAAGAGATTGATGTTGGTCCAAGGCCTCTAAGTATTATTGTTGATGAAAAAAGCAATGTGTATATAGCTAGTGATAGAAATAGTAAAGTTACACTTATTGAGGATTTATATGATTCAAATAGAACATGGAATATTACTAACAATGGTAATATAAAAGTAGATTTCATAGCTCAGAAAATCTATGTCTGTGATACTGAGGAAGTATGTATTTATAGCTTAAGATCTGGTGAAAAGCTTGGTTGCATAAAAGGGTTTATGGCTGCAGATAGTTTAGAACTTGACAAGGAGAAGAAGAAATTATTTGTACTGGACATTTTTAAGAATGAAATAAATGTTTATGATACATCAGACTTCCAATTAATAAAAGTATACAAAGATGTTGGGACTGCGCCTAGCTGTATTCTTATTGGAGAAGATGAAAAATATATTTATATATGTAATAAAGGAATTAATAAAGGAAGTTATATGGGCAATGTCTCTATATTGAATCTTGAAAAGGGAGATATTTCATATATAGATTTCCCCAAAGGGTCTGATATTACATCTTTAGATCAGGCCGGGATTCTTTTATATGTAGCAAATAGTGGGTTGCATAGAATTGAAGTTATAGATATCTTAAAAAGAGAACGTATAGCAACAATAAAAACTACTCTACCAGAATTACAAAGAATTAAATTATCTCCTGATAAAAAAACATTACTTGTAACTAGTATAAGTACTGATGGGAAAGGGGTATTTGAAAGGATTGATATTTCTAATAATGTTATTTTAGATACTCTTACTTTTGTACAAAATAATAGTATTCCATACGATATAGGTGTGGTTATTCAGAATAAATTTCAAGTAGATGAAGAATCCTTTATTTTCGCGGAGTGTGAAGATGAAGAAAAACAAGAAAATGTAACCACTATATTAGCAAAAAAAGTTATATCTACCTATCAAGAAAAAATAATCTTTCCACAGGTATTAAATGAAGTATCTTCAAAGGGTGAAAAAATTATAAGTGTGGAAGAAATTGTATTTAAAAAGTGTGAAATTGTAAAAGAAACAAAGAATAGAGAAATTATAGATAGTCGAAAAAAATACTCAATACTACAATATGATTTTTATATTCCCTACTACATAGAATGCAAAGATGAACGGGAACAAAAATATATAGTTGAAGGAAAAATTAAGGGAACACAAAAAGCGACATTATATATACCCGCATATGCAGAACAAGAGGGAGTAGAATTTGTAATCAATTCTTTTGCTAAATTAACAGGCACTCCAGTAATTATAAACAACAGTTTGAAGTTTGATGTTAGTGTTTTGATTTCAACAAAGGTAATTGTAGAAGAAATAGTATCTATTCCATTTTGTAGAGACTGTGAAGGTTGTAGAGGAGAGAAGAAAAATGACTAACGAAAAATATGATTGTTTTTTGGTTAAGCAGAAAGATGGAAGATTACTAAAGTTTTGTTATGATAGTAACCAAGGCATATATTATCAAATACTTATGAATCATGAGTGGTCAGAGAAGATAAGCATTTATAAAGATAGTTATGAATATTTTTATGTTTTGGAGGAGTGGAATGGGAAGATTCATGTTTTCTGTCAGGATATTTGTGGCGATCTTATTTTATCTACATTGGAAGGAAAAAAATGGACGCATAAAACTCTCCTCCATATGAAGTATGATGTAATTACACCTATACGGATTAGAGCTTTTTTTTGCTCCAAGGATATTCATTTACTATATAACGTAGTAGATAAACATACTTATTCAGAAATATTAGTTCATCAATTTGCTGAAAATGGAACGTTATGGACTCAACCGCAAATAATTGCTAATTTAGAATGTTACTCTAAGTTTCCGTATGGTACTTGCCAAGCGTGTGAATCTAATATAATCTTATTAAACACTATGGTAGCTGGAGTATATCAATTAATTTCTAGAAGTTTCCACATTGTAGAAGGGCGATGGGGAAAGGAAGAAGTTATACACATGTCTCTCTTACCATACATAGATTTTACTTTTTGTGTAGAAAAAAATATAAAGCACTATCTGTTTATTACTCAAGATGATCATGTTAATAGAGTGATTTACCAGTATAAGGAATCAGGGCTGCAAAAAAATACTATACTGTTTCAACATGTAAATATTAATTCTTGCACATTAATATTATATAATAGGGTGTTATGGGCTTTGTGGATTTGCGATAACAAGCTTTATGGATGTTTTTCTGCAGACTGTGGACAAAATTTTAGCAATCCTCAAGTGTACAGGCACTTTGATAAGATATTGCCTAAGAAAGTATTTTATCAAGAAAATATAGAAGATAAACAAAACAATTATTTTATTAATGAGATATATGTAGTGAATGTTAATGGACAGGAACAAATGATTTTGCCGGAATTTTTAGAAAATTCAATAGATACTGAAGTAGAGAATAATAAAAACCTAGAGCATAAGGTTGAAAATTCTACATTTAAAAAGGAGGAGTTAAAAAATTATTTTTCAAAAGTTAAAATACTTAAAAGAGAAAAAGAAGAATTAGAATTAAAGCTTAAAGAGACTTATGAAGAATTAAGAACATTGAAAGAGGATATGCAGTATGAAAAAAATCAAATATCAAATTTGAAATATAAATTTTATAATGAAAAAGAGAAAATTAATATATATATGTATGATAATGATGTATTAAAAAAGAAAAATAGTTGTTTAGAGCAGATGCTGTTACAAAAGGATAAAGAAAAAATATTAATGGAAAAGAAATTAGATGAAAAAGAGAAAGAAAATGAAAATTTAAAACAACAAATGAATGTTAAGAGTGTCGAGAATTTATCTAATCTAAAAGAAGCTAAAACAAAAAATGAAAATAAAATTCCTAAACATGTGAGATTTTCTTTGATTAAATGGTTACTAGATGATGAAATTTAAAAGTATTCCTAATAAAATGTCATTGACAAAAGGGTGCCTTTTATTATGTAGGTTTTGTATAAAATATTTAATTATTATAATAATAGAAAATGACGGATTTATTTAATAGATTAGTAAAATCCAAATTAGTGAACCCTATTATGAATACTGGACTTTAAATCATAAATATGTTATTGTAGATAAAATATTATAATGGAAACTTCTTCTTATTTTTATTTGAAGAAGTAAATCTACTAACAAAGTGTAGAGTTGAAGTGTCACTTAAGGAGGGCTTTATATGGGAAAGATTGCAGCATTTTTTGATATAGATGGAACTATCTATAGAGAAGGTTTAATAACAGAAGTTTTTAAAAAAATAATAAAATATGAGTTAGTTGAAGAAGATAAATGGTATAATGAAGTTAGGCCAGCTTTTTCCAAGTGGGATATTAGACAAGGGGATTATGATACCTATTTACTTAAAATGATTGACGTTTATATTGAGGCAACTAAGGGTTTGAGTAAAGAACATATAGAACATATAGCTAGAAATGTGATTAATCAGAAAGGTGATAGGGTATATACATTTTCTAGGGATAAAATTAAATGGCATAAGGAACAAGGTCATGTTGTAATTGCTATTTCTGGATCTCCCATAGAGCTTGTAAGAGAGATGGCAGGAAAATATGAAATGGACGATTTTAGGGGTACCATTTATAAAGCCGATGACCGTGGGAAATATACTGGTGAAATTATACCAATGTGGGATTCTGTAAGTAAAGAAAATGCTTTAATGGAGTTAAAAGAAAAATATGATATAGATTTAAGTAAAAGTTATGCTTACGGAGATACTTCTGGGGATTTAACTATGTTTAAATCTGTAGGAAATCCATATGCTATAAATCCAACTAAAGAGCTTATTTCAAAGATAATAGAAAATGAAGAAGTAAAGAAAAAAATCAATGTTATAGTGGAACGAAAAGATGTTATTTATAAATTAGATATTAATAATTTAGAATTAATCTAAGTAAAATAAAGTTTTATATTTTAAGGGATAGCTTAAGTGGCGTTACAATAGAAGTCTTGTAACGCCACTTTTAAACATAGTACTTTCTTACAAAAGGGGGATTTGTATGATTAGATTTGAGATAATTACAAGAGATAGATTGGGAATTACAGTAGAGATATTAGAGAAAATTTACAATAGGAAAATTAACTTGATTTCTATGGAGGTGTTTTTTCAAAAGGTATGTGTAAAGGTTGAGGACATGGAAGATGGGTTAAAAAAGGAACTAATGAAAGAGATTTGTAATATTAAAGATATTATTTCCGTTAAAGAAATGGATTTATTGTATTATGAACAGAAAGAAAAAAAGTTAAAAGCTATAATAGATTCAATAGAGGATAGGGAATTCAAGAACATAATTGGTACAAGCAAGGCAATAGAGCGAGTTAAAAATATGACTTTAACTATTGGAAAGAGTAGCTCAACGGTGTTATTAAGAGGTGAAAGTGGTACGGGTAAGGAAGTCTTTGCAAAGGCAATACATGACATAAGCCCTAGGTGTAATAAGAATTTTATTGCTATTAATTGTGCAGCATTACCAGAAAACTTGCTAGAGAGTGAGTTGTTTGGATATGAGCCAGGAAGCTTTACAGGTGCAATGATAGGAGGAAAAGATGGTATTATTAAAGAAGCTAGTGGAGGAACTTTATTTTTAGATGAAATAGGAGAAATGCCTATGTTTATTCAAGCAAAGTTATTAAGAGTGATACAAGAAGGGAAAATTAGAAAAATTGGCAGTAATAAAGAAGAATCCATAGATGTAAGAATCATAGCTGCAACTAACAAGAATCTTGAGAACATGATTAAGGATAAAACCTTTAGAGAAGATTTATATTATAGATTAAATGTAGTTCCTATGTATATTCCAACATTAAAGGAACGATTAGAGGACATTCCACTATTTGTACAGTTCTTTATAGATAAGTTAAATTATAAATTAAATAAAAATATAAAGGGTGCTGATGTTGAGTTCATTAGCGAGTTAATGAAATATCATTGGCCTGGAAATGTTAGAGAATTACAAAATGTTATAGAAAGAGCAATGAATTTATGCAAAGGTGACATATTAACTGCAGAGGATATTTTTATTAACTTTGAGAATGATGTTTATAGCTATGGATCTAAAGAGATTATAGATAAAAAATCCGATGAATATTTTCAGCTACCATTAAAAGATATAATGGAGAAATGTGAAAAAGAAATTATTAAAAAAACTATAGATAATTATAAAAGTTATAGAAAAGCTGCAAGTGTACTTAAAGTTTCTCATACTACAATAATGAATAAAATTAATAAGTACCATATAAAAATGTAGGTGTTTTGTATTAAAGTATGTAAAAATTAATTTACAGGTGTAAATATAATTTTACGAAAAAAATCTGATAAGTAAAGAAATATTTACACTAAATTAGTATGAATATTAAGAGTTGCATATTATAAAAATAAATGAGTTTCTTCTTTCCTTGTTGTTAAAGCTTTGTCTAAAACTATATTCACCTAGATCTAAGTATCACTTAAATTACCCTTAATTTGGCACTAGAATTGCTATATATTATTGTAAAAATAATTTATATTGGGAGGTCAAATTAATGGGGAATAATTTAAAAACAATGGGCTTTGCTACTAGAGCAATTCATGGTGGACACGTTAAGGATCAATTTGGTGCTTTAGCTACTCCTATTCATCAAACAGCAACCTTTACTTTCGAATCTGCAGAGCAAGGTGGTAGACGATTTGCTCTTGAAGAAGGTGGATATATATATTCAAGACTTGGAAATCCAACAAATACTCAATTGGAAGATAAGTTAGCAATGCTAGAAGGTGCAGAGGCAGCAATTTCTACAGCGTCTGGCATTGGAGCTGTTGCATCAGCATTTTGGACAGTGTTAAAAGCTGGAGACCATGTGGTAGCAGCAAAAACTCTTTATGGATGTACCTATGCTTATTTGAATCATGGAATAAGCAGATATGGGGTTGAGGTAACTTTTGTAGATACTACCAATCTTGAAGAGGTAAGACAAGCTATGCGAGAAAATACTAAGGTAGTTTATTTAGAAACACCAGCAAATCCAAACCTTGAAGTTGCAGATATAGAAGCTATAAGTAAGATAGCTCACCAAAATAAGGATTGTATAGTAATGGTTGATAATACTTTCTGTACTCCATATATTCAAAGACCATTAGAATTTGGAGCTGATGTAGTAATTCATTCAGGAACAAAGTTCTTAAATGGTCATGGAGATGTAATTTCTGGTTTTGTAGTTGGAAGTGGAGAATTTATAAAAAATGTTAGACTATTTGGCGTAAAGGATATGACAGGAGCGAGCTTGAGTCCTTTTGATGCATTTTTAATCATTAGAGGTATGAAAACTCTAGAAATAAGAATGGAAAAACATTGTGAAAATGCTATGAAAGTAGCTAAATTTTTAGAAGGACATAGTGCAGTGGAAAAAGTATATTATCCAGGTTTAGAAAGCTTCCCACAATATGAATTAGCTAAAAAGCAAATGTCTTTACCAGGAGCTGTAATAGCTTTTGAGGTAAAAGGTGGAATCGAAGAAGGTAAGAAAGTTATAAACAGTACAGAGCTTTGTACAATAGCAGTAAGTCTTGGAGATGCTGAAACTTTAATTCAACATCCAGCATCAATGACACATTCACCATACACTAAAGAAGAAAGAGAAATGGCTGGTATTAGTGATGGATTAATAAGAATAGCTGTTGGTCTAGAAAATGTGGAAGACATAATAAATGATTTAGATAATGCATTAAAGTGTATACTATAATATAGTATAGAACTAATAAAGACTCCTAAATTAACTTTTGGGAGTCTTTAATTATATAGATTTATGAGACGTCTTTATTATTAATGCAATATTGCAATATATCTAGACTATCACTATCATAAACTTCAAATTCTTTTATTGACCTGATGATTTCTTTTTTCGCATGCTCAATATATCCATGTTTAAAATATAGTTTTCCTAGATTAAGAAGCACAAATTTATTATTTATTAAATTTAGTAAGTGTACAGCTATTTTAAGTTCGTCATATTTATCATTTATAAGCAATATTTCACATATTTCTAGAATAATATCAAGATATTCCATTTCATTTTCATCTTCGGATAAAAGAGTGGTGGATTCTTTGGTAAATAATTTTAAAAACTGTGAATACACTTCTAATAGTTTTTTATTGTAACCTGATAAGGAATCCTCTTTAAAGTTGGATAATAAGGATAATGCCTTATCATAATTATTAGTTAATACACTACTTATAACTTTGTACATTGAAAAATATAAATTTGAAGAATTATCATCAACTATATTGGTCATGTCAATGCACTTAGTAAAGGAACCAGACATTACAAGACATTTAGCTTTAAGTAATACCAGCTCTTCAGTAATAGTTTCAGATAGTTCACATTTTTCTACGTATTCTAATGCTATTTCATAGAGTCCTTCATTATAAAACAAATCTGCAATAATATGATTAGATTTTGGAGAACTAGAAATAAGATTTTCTATAATCCTTTTAAAGTTATCCATTGGGGTATTTTTGAATTTTAATATATCTCCAATAAGGTATAAGGGATTAAGGAAATCGGACTTTGATTTAAGTGTTTCAATATAATAATTGTATGCAGCATCATAGTCTTTTAGTGCGAAGTAGGCATTGCCTAACTCATAGTATGCCTTGAAACTTCCTATTCCGTATAAGCATTTTAATTCAGATGGTGCTTCACCTAGCTCAATACATTCTTTAAGAGCTTCTATCTGAAGTGTAGGCATATTCATATCTTTAAAAATAAGAGCTTTTAAAAAATATAAGTCAGTAAATTTAGGATAATGCTTAATACCGATGTCTATGAACTTAAAAGCTGTATCATAATTTTTAATTTTATAGTTTAAGAAAATTATTCTAAATATTAGTAAATAACTATATCCGTTGTATGGGTCAAATTTCTCATAGGATTTATAGTAATGTTCTAACGCAGTTTCATTATCGTTTAATGCTGCGTATTCAGTACCGAGGTTAAAGTGAGCAAAGGAATCATTGGGGTCTTTTTTTATTTGATCATTTAAAATAGGTATATTTCTATTTCTTTTATTCTTAGATTCTATTGATTTAGCCATATATCCATAATGATTAATTTGCATTAATTGATAAATTGCTTTATATTTGTTTTCTGAGTATACTAATTGATTATGAATTTCTCCTTCATAGTGAGTTCCATGGTTATTTTTAAATAGTCTAGGATTTAAATTTATAGTTATTGAATTATCATCAACAATATTTCCATAATAATTTAATGTTTCAAAGTAGTAAATCGCATTTTCATCTAATTGTCTATTTAATAAATTTTTCAAATTTTCTTGATTCTTAGTGGATAATTCATCATCTGCATCTAATATGAGTATCCAATCTTTGGTAGCATGCTTTAGTGATTCATTTCTAGCTTCACTAAAGTTATTGTGCCAAGGAAAATAGTAAACTTTAGCCCCAAAGCTTTTGGCAATATCTACAGTTTTATCCGTAGACCCTGTATCAACAATAATAATTTCATCCACAATATCTTTAATGCTGTTAAGACAGCTTGGCAAATAGTTTTCTTCATTTTTTACAATCATACACAAGCTTACTTCATTTTTCATAATATATTATCTCCTCTTTTAAATAAAACCTTCATTGTTGAATAAATAAAATATTCTATTAGTTTTACCATATATACTATGTAAAAATTTATTGAACTGTTCTTGCAGTAAAAATAAAATATAGTACAGGGAGCAAAATTATAATTACCATGCATTTATAAAAGTAGTTACATGAATATTAAGTTTGCAAATCACGTTTTGTGTATAAGGTCATATAATATATCAGGAGCAAAATCCTAAAAATAAATTTGGGGGATGAATTTTATGGCTTTAACAATTGATTTTGATACTCCTCAAACTGGTACACCTCGTTCTGTTGGAGTTACAGGCACTGTTGCTAGGAATAGTCTTGCTTATTTAACCATTAGACTTAATGTTACAAACGCTGTTTCAACAGGAAGAGATAGATCGTTTTATAGAGTAATTGCTTATGATAATACAGCAAATGGAACATCATTAGCTGTTAATACCTCTTATACTTTGTCAATTGTACCAAAATTTATAACAGGTGATACTGTTGACGAATCTACTGGTGTAGTAACTGCATGGTCATATACCATCTAGAACTATTTATAATGGCATGGAGCAATTTATTGCTCCATGCTTTAAACTAATGGATTAAAAAAAGAGGTGACAAATTTGTCAAATATAATAATTTATGCTACTAAGAGTCTTACGGTAACCAGTAAATTGATAAACGGAAATATGAATAAACCTACTATAACTGTAGGTAGTGATGGTATACACAACTATATTAGTTACCTATTTTTTGATATTTCTAATATACCAAGTAATGCATCAATTTCTAGTGCAGAACTTGTATTGTTTAAGACAAATAATTTTTATAATGATTGTAGGAAAATATTTTCAATATACCCCCTATATGATTATTTTAGCACTTATACAACTTTCAATAATCGACCAGAAGTAAATATCAATATTAAAAAAAATTTTCATCCAATAACTTCAGATGTGGCTATAACAGTGGATTTAACCGATTTTGTTGTATTATGGTTACAGAACAAATTAAGTAATACAGGTATAGCATTACTTGATAGAAGTAATAGTATTCTTACACAATTTGGTTCTTCAATATGTAAGGATAAATATCTTGTTCCATTTTTAAAAGTGGTTATAAACGACGAGTACAAATGTTGTAAGGAATGCAATTGTTGTAACAAAGGCGAAGGTACTATAAGGCAGGTAAATGTCAAGGGAACTGTTGCAGAGAATTCAAAGTATGTAGCCATAGTAAATATTGGAGTAACAAGAAGTGGTACTGGACATACAGATAATTATTATGTAACTGATGAATATAACAATTTATCAAATAGTAGTCCTCTTTATGTAGATAAAACCTATAATATGGCTATAGTACCAAAGGAAAATCCAGGAGATATAGAGACTGTAAGCTTTTATGGTTCATATAAGGAGTAGATTATTGTTTTCTACTATAGTTAGTAATCTTTTGTTTAAATTAATATAAAACTGTATGATTACTAATTAACATAAAATATGGTAAAGATAAATGAGATTTTATTGGAGAGATTAACAATAGAATAAGCATCTATTATTACTATATTTAATAATAGTAATAAAGGAGTGATAGTATGGTTGAAAATGTAAGTAGTATGAGAGTTGATTCTGAGAAAAGTAATAAAAAAAATATTGTATTTTTCGTAAAACAGGGACTAGATAGTTTTTTAAAAGATATTATTAATGAATTATCCCATGACTATGTAACTAAAAAAATAGTGGTAACAAATTTAAAACAAATTGATGAAGGGATGAAGTTTGCCGATATATGCTGGTTTGAGTGGTGTGATGAATTAATATCCTATGGAAGCAAACTGGATATTGCTAAAGAAAAGAATATTATATGTAGAATACACAGCTATGAATCCTTTACTGAATATCCATGTAATGTTTACTGGAAAAATGTTGATAAAATCATATTTGTATCAGAACATATAAGGAATTTTACTATTAATAATTTCAATATAGATAAAGAAAAAACAATGGTAATTCCTAATGGTATAGATATTGATAAATGGACTTTTAAAGATAGAAAACCTGGGTTTAATATTGCATATGTAGGTTATATAAACTATAAGAAAGGACCTATGCTATTGCTTCATACTTTTAAAGCTATATACGATAAAAACAACCAATACAAGTTATATATTGCTGGTAAATTTCAAGATGCTAGAGATGTTTTGTATTTTAATCAAATGATAAAAGAATTTGACTTGGAAGATAATGTGATTTATGAGGGGTGGCAGGATAATCTAGATAAATGGCTAGAAGATAAAAATTATATATTATGTACAAGTATTTTAGAATCACAAAATATTAGTGTTATGCAAGCTATGGCAAAAGGAATAAAACCTATAATCCATAATTTTGTTGGTGCAAAAGAAATATATCCTCAGTGTTTAATTTGGAATACAATAAATGATGCTCTTGAGATGGTAATTGATAGTAAATATGATTCTCAAGAGTATAATTGTTTTGTTAAGAATGATTTTGAGTTGCAGGATCAAATAGAAAAACTAAAGGCATTATTCATAACTCTAGCTGAAATAAAAAAAGTTTCAATGATTGATCAACCATTAGTTACTATAGGAATAACAAATTATAATGGTAATAAATACTTATCAAAATGCGTAGATTCTTTTATAAATCAAACCTATCCTAATATAGAAATTTTACTTATAGATGACTGTTCAACAGACGGCTCTGATGAAATAATTAGAAATTATGAGAAAAAACATAAAAATATACGCGGAATTTATCATAGTCTGAACTCAGGTGGAGCATCAAAAGGAATTCAAGAAATTATTAGTAACGCAAAGGGGAAGTATTTTCAATGGATTGCTTGTGATGATTTTGTAGAAAGGGATGCTGTTTATAAATTTGTGGAGTATTTAGAAGAAAATACCAATAAGGACTATGTATTTAGTGACTTTAATATAGTGGATGAAGATAATATAATAGTTCAGCAATGGAATTACCAAGTTCATCCTAAAGATGAGGTCATTGAACGTATTTTTAAATCTGCATCGGGTATTATACCTATGAATTGTCTTCATAGATTGAACTTTTTTAAGGACAATAAAATAAATTGGATAGTTTATAAAAACAATGATTTTTCGGCAGATACATTGAATTGTCTGCAGTTAATAAAATATAATTGGAATTATGGAAAAGTAGATGGTGCAGTAGTAAATTATAGAATTCATTCAAATAATTTATCACATAACTTACAAAGGAGAATAGATTCATCTGTTACTATATTCGATTATATAATTAAAAATTTTAAAGAAGAAGTATATGCATCTGAAATTAAATGGAGTCAATTTGAGGATAGAGAGCAGCTAAAAAATTATGTAATAGCTGAATTTTATTATAATCAAATTCAAAATCATTTAAATATGAAAGCAATACCACAATATATAAAGTGTAATATTGCTAAAGAAGAAATAGTAAAATATTGTTTTGTTTTTGCAAAGGAAGGGATGAAGTATATTGATGAAGGATTAAAGCATGGAGGAGCTTTTCTAAATGAATTTCTTAATTTAAAAGAGTTATATGATAAATATAAAAAAGAAGTCGAAGATTTAGGAAGTGTTTAGTAAATAGAAATAACATAAAAAATTCTATAGTTTTTTTAATTTCACATACTTTCAGGTATAAAAATAGTAATTTTAAGTAATATATACAAAAAAGTATAAGTTTCTGTTAAAATAATATTAGAAATTATTTTATATAATTATATAAGGGGGAATTATAAAATGGAAAAAAAGACAAGGGGATTTTGGACTACATTAGTGTTAGTACTTTACATTCTTGGAGGAATTAGTTCAATAGTAACGGCTATCACAAATAAGTCGTTAGCTGAAATAGTTCCAGAGGCTGCTCTTAGCGGTGGTATGATAGTATATTCAATCATATCTGGTATAATAATTATTCTTATTTCTATAGGTATTTTTATGTGGAAAAAGATGGCGGTATATGCTTTGGCAGTATACTATCCTGTTAACTTTTTATTAGGTTTAATTACAATGGATTATAGTATGGCACCAGTAGTGATTGGTTCAATAATTGGTGGAATAATAGGTATTATAATAACATATCTAATAGTATTCAGCCTACTTAAAAAAATAAAATATAATGAAGAAGTAGAAAATACAATGAATGTATAAAATTAGGGTATAATAAATAAAGAAGATAGATTCTATCTTCTTTATTTATTATAAAATAGGACAAGGAGTGAAGAATTTGAAGGTAGATTTCAATCTTTCAAAGAAGAAAAAGTATATACTGATTGTCATTGCAGTAGTATTATTTATAATACTTTCAGCAGTAATAATTGCTATAAAGTTAAAAGGACCAAAAGAGAAGACAACAATTACTCATGAAGATAGTTATGAAATCAAAGGAGAAGAAACATTAAAATTTAATGGTGTTAGTATTATAAGTGATGAACAAATTATTATTGTAGATAAATCACAAGGAGAATTAAAAGATATAAAAGTTAAAGATGGACAAGAGGTAAAGAAAGGCGATGTATTATTTTCTTATCTTAATACTGCAGTTGAAGATCAAATAGCACAATATGATAGGGAAATAACTTCAAATAATGGCAAAGTATCTAGAGTGAAGAAGGAAAAGGATAAAGTTAACTCAAGCATTAATAAGCTACAAGGAGATTTAAATGCTATAAGTGGTGAACTAAATAAAGTTCAGAGTGAAATATCTAAGCTTAGTACATCACAAGAAAAAGAAGCTCAAAGTCAATATAATGAATTATTGAAAACAAAAGATGTCCTTGAAGGTAAGCAACTAGAAGTTTCTCAACAAATAGAAATGTTAAGGAGTCAAGTTAATGGCATAGAAACTGAAGTAGCAAGTTATGAAGAGGGAAACAAGTCAATAGTAACTGAAAGGGATATTTTAAAGAAAAAAATAGGTAAAGATATAATTGCAGATATAGATGGAGTAGTGAAAGTAAATAGCAAGGGTATAGATGATCCAACTGTAGCCTATATGAGAATAATATCTAAAGAGCCTTTAGTTAAAGCAGAAGTTTCTGAATTTGATGTAAAGAATTTAAAAATAGATGATGAAGTAATGTTAAAGGTTATTAGTAGTGGAGAATATATTAAAGGTACTATAACTGAAATTGACGAGCTACCTATTGAAGAACCAGGAAGAACTACAACAGGATACAATTTTTACATAAAACCAGAAAAGAGTATCAGAATAGGGTTTAGCTTAGAGGTTAAGTGCAATTACAAAGGAATAGAAATACCTAAAGATTATGTATATGAAAAAGATTCTAAGATACATATACTTAAGGAAAAAGGCGATTCTTATGAAGATATAGAAATAAAAGCAACTTTAGAAAATGATAAGTATTATTTATTAGATGGAGCTATAGGGATAGGAGATAGGTTGATTAATAATCCTTCTACGGTACTAGAAGGGAGCAAATAATTATGATTAAATTAAAAGACATAAATAAGTTTTATGTTACGGGGGATGAAACTCTTCAGGCATTAAAGGATGTTAATTTAGAGATAAATAAGGGTGAGTTTCTAGCAATAATGGGACCCTCTGGATCAGGAAAATCAACACTTATGAAAATATTAGGATTGCTAGATAAAAAGTTTGATGGAAGTTACACATTTTTAGATAAAAGTATAAGTTCTTTTTCAGATGATGCTTTAAGTAAGTTTAGAAATGAAAAGATAGGATTTGTATTTCAAGATTTTAACCTTATAAAAAGGCTTTCAATAAAAGAAAATATTGAAATACCTATGCTTTATAGAGGTCATAGAGTAAAGGAAACCAAGAAGCGAGTTGTAGAACTATTAAAAAAGGTTAATCTTGAGAGTAAAATAAATAAGTATCCTACTGAATTATCAGGTGGACAACAACAGAGGGTATCCATTGCTAGAGCATTAATTAATAATCCAGATATAATAATTGCAGATGAGCCTACAGGTGCTTTAGATAGCCATACATCTAAGGAAATAATGGGTATGTTTAGAGAACTTAATGATGAAGGAATTACTATAATTTTAATCACCCATGATATAAATGTAGCAAGACAAGCTAATCGAATAATGTCTATTTTCGATGGTGAGCTTAAGGAAGGAGAATTTTAGATGAAGCTTAGTGTTCTAATTTTTTCTGCTTTAAGAAATCTTATAAGAAATAGAAAAAGATCTTTCTTAACTATGTTAGGTATAATAATAGGAATAGCAGCAGTAATTACCATAGTTGCATTAGGTGAGGGGTATAAGAATAAAACTATAAAAGACTTTACAGGGGAAAACGAAGGTAAAGTTGTGTTAAATGCCATGTTTACTCCATCAAATGCGGAACATATTAATGCTACAGGAAATAGTTTTAATAATAATGATAAAAGAGCTGTAGAAAGATTACAAGGAATTGAATCAGTAGAATATATATATTCTAGCAATGAATATGGTGAGCTTGTAGATTTACAAGTGAGGGGAGCTGCAATTCAAGGAATGGCTTCAAAGGTAGAAAAAACTGATTCTCCAAAGATTATAGGAAGAAATTTAAGTGAAAAAGATAATGAAAATTCAACAAGAACTATGGTATTAAGAGAAAGCCTAATTGGTGATAAGGTTGGAGAAAAAGAAGAGTTAATTGGAGGTATTGCAACCTTAAAGGGTATTACCTTTGAAATTGTAGGTATTATAGAATCTGATGAAGATGAGGAGTTTAGCTTTAGCTTTAAACCAGATATTCAAATTCCAAAGAACACCTATGATAAGTTCTTCCCTTCTAGTGATGTAGTTCAAGGTATGAGTATTACCTTAGTTAATGGAGTAAATGTTAAGGATACTATTAAGGATATAGAAAACACCCTTAATGAGGAAGGCTCTAAAAAAGCTGAAGGAGAATATATGGTAATGGATACCAGTGGAATAATAAAAATCATGGGTTCAGTACTAAATACATTAACTTTATTTATTGCTGGAGTTGCTGGAATATCATTATTTATTGCGGGAATAGGGGTTATGAACATGGTTTATACTTCTGTTTCTGAGAGAACTTTAGAAATTGGAATAAAGAGATCAATAGGAGCCAGAAGAAAAGATATAAAGCGAGAGTTTTTAGTAGAAGGAGTTGTTATTACTGTCACTGGTGGAGTGATAGGTTATGTATTTGGGATAATAATTGCCAATATCATATCTTATTTTATGCATATGGCAATAATCCCAAGTCTATTTACTGCATCTGTAGCTATAGGAATTTCCATATTTATAGGTATAGTATCTAGTATAATTCCTGCTAATAAGGCTGCTAGTGCAAATACCATTGATATACTAAAATAAAAATAGTGGTAGACTTTTTAAATATAAAGGTCTACCACTTATCTATTTATCAAGGTTTACGATGGTAATAGAATATGCATCGTATTCTATTAACCCATCTTTTCTCATTTTATTTAATTCACGGGATAATGAGGATCTTTGTACCCCGAATTTTTCTGCTAAATCCTTTTTAGTTACTTCTAGTTTAATTATATTACTCTTTTGAACATAGCTTTCATACATTAGAAAGTCAATTATGCATTGTCTTATAGACTTAAGAGAAAGTGTTTTTATTTTATCTGTTAAAATTAAGGTTTTGTCTGAGATGGAGTGAAGAAATTTAGATAAAAAAGTAGTATTACTTTGGCAGAGACTTAAAACTAAATCTTTTTTTAAGTGTATAAGTGTTACTTCCGTTTTTGCTAGAACCATCATTGGATAAAAGTTTTTATGGGAAAAAAGAAGATTTCCTCCTAGTTCACTGCCCATAGTAAAATCACTTATTGAGATATAGTTTCCTTTCTCATCAGTGCTTTGTACAGAGACAATTCCTTTCAAGACCATATCAAAAGTAACACATTTTTCATTTTGAAAATAAATTACGGAATTTTTTTTATAAGTTTTTATATTGAAAGAATCTTGTACAAATAAATGATTAATAGTGCTCATAGAAATATCTTTAAATAATTCTGTATTTTCAAGAATAGAAATAAAATCTAACATTATTATTTCCCCTTTTTTAAAATTAGTTACCTTGGTAACTGATTATAATATTAAAACAAATTATAATACAAGTAAAGATATTGAAGGGAGAAAATAAAATGGATATTTTCACAATAATTCTTTGGGTAATTACATTGACTTGGTTTATTTGGTCCATAATTAAAGATAAAAAGAAAACTTTTAACTCCATTAAAATGTCAAGTGGACTAATGAAAAGCATGATAGGAGAAATTATAGGAATACTTTTTCTTATAGGATTAATACTTACATTCATTCCACCAGATACAATTAAATATTATTTAGGGCAATCTAATATTTTTATGTCCACAATTATTTCTGCATTTGTAGGAAGCATCACTTTAATACCAGCTTTTGTTGCTTTTCCACTGGTAGGTTCCCTAGTAAATGCAGGAGCTAGTATAGTTCCTATAGTGGCATTTTTAACAACTCTTACCATGGTTGGTTTTGTTACATTTCCTCTTGAAAAAAGAGAATTTGGTGTTAAATTTGCATTGATTAGAAATTCATTAAGCTTTATATTTGCTGTGGCTATAGCACTTTTCATGGGGGTGATAATATGAGTTTAATTATTAAAAAAGTAAAAAATAATATGTTATTAACTTTTGTTATTTTAGCTTATTTGCTTTTATTGATTTTTATGCCGGATAAAGGAATTATGGCTTTAAATAATAGCTTATATTATGTGAAAGAAATGCTTATAATAATGCCGGTAATACTTCTACTAACATCTCTCATTGAGGGATGGGTTCCTAAAAAAACTATAGAAAATGCACTAGGTGAAGATTCAGGGGTTAAAGGATATATATTTTCCTTTTTACTAGGTAGTTTTTCAGCAGGTCCTATTTATGCAGCTTTTCCTGTATGTAAGATGCTTATAAAAAAAGGAGCCAGTATAGCAAATATAGTAATAATCTTAAGTGCTTGGGCAGTAATTAAGATTCCGATGCTAGCAAATGAATCTAAGTTTTTAGGTCCTAAATTTATGGTGATTCGATGGAGCTTAACTACAATATTTATTATTATAATGGCAATTATAACTTCAAGATTTGTTAAAAAAGAAGAATTACCTAAAGAAGATATTATAGAAAAGGAAGATGCAATACTAATTATAGAAGAGGACTTTTGTATTGGTTGTGGATTATGTACAAGGATAGCATCAGAAGATTTTATATTAGAAAATAAAAAAGCAAAGGTTAATAAAAATATATTAAAGTCACAAGAAAGTGAAAAGATTAAACTAGCTATATATAAATGTCCTGCAAAGGCAATTAAGTATAAATAATATATTATAAAAAATAAAGAAATAAAGGAGAAATTTATAATGGTTGAAAAAATTTATCAAATGACTAACAGCGATAGTAGAACAGTTGAAATGCTTATTTCAGATGAAAATGTTCATTACTTACACATGATTTTTAATAAAGGAGAAGGACTTCCAGAGCATTTTTCAAATTCTAATGTATATATGGCTGTACTAAAAGGCACGTTATCAATTGGATTAGATGACCAAGAAATTCATGAATACAAAGAAGGCACTTTATTAAAAATACCATTTAAAACTAAGATGAATGTTGGTAATAAACATGATGAAATTTTAGAATTAACTGTGGTAAAGTCACCTGCTCCATCTAAATAATTACACAATAGGGTAAAAGCTTTTAATTAATATATATAATTTACTGAATTTAAAATAAATAATTGAATAAGTTAAAAAAGCTGTTGAATATTCAATAGCTTTTATTCTATTACTGTAATTTTCAACAGAATCTAAATAATAGTATATTGATTCAAAATAAAATATTGTGGTATAATTGTATATCATTTCAATAATCAATAATTATTGTTTATTGAAATAAGTTATTCTTAAAGTTAAAATAAAAATAAAGTCTTAAATACATGGAGAAGAAATAATATGAAGAAAAATTGGATTATCGTCACAATAATTATAACCGTGGCTGTAGGATTAGGAGCCCTTACATATAAGAGTTACATTAAGAATAATCATACTGAAAATATGATTAAAAATGATAAAAATAAGTATGATGCATCAGCAGAGATAAAGGATGCATTAAAGTTACTAAGTAGTAAAAAACAAGCTGAAGTTATAACTAATGCAAAAACCTCTTCTAATGTACTAGCTCTATCATTTGAAGGAATTAGTGATGCTAATACTATGGGAAAAATAGTGGAATTATTAAATGAGTATGGTGTAAAAGCAAATTTTTTTATTCCAGGTATTAAAGCTGGAGAAGACCCTACCACAGTAAAAAACATTAAAAAAGCGGGGCATGTAGTAGGAAGCGAAACTCTTTCAGATGCTAGGCATATGGAAAAGTTATCTCAGAAAGAGTTAATTACTGATTTTTGCCGTGGTAATAAGATAATAGAAACTATAATTAAGGAGAAACCAAATTTACTAAAGTGTAAATCTACCACATATACTGATGAAGTCCTAGAGGCAGCATACGCCTCAGGTAATAAGTACGTGGTTCATAGTGATCATTATCTTAGCTATCAAAGTTTCAAGGATTATGGGCAAGCTCAGAATTATGTAAATAAATTAGATAAGGGCACAATTATTTCCATTAAGGTTAATGGTGTTCTTGATGATTTTGAATATGAAGGAGAAATAGAAGAGGAAAAGCCAGCTATAGATAAAGAAGCAGGGAAAGATGATTATACTAAGGATGAAAGAGAAGAAATAACCGTTGTTAAAATTGTAGAATGGTTGTTGAAGGCCATAGATGAACAGAAAATAACTGTTGTCCAAGTGAATGAATTAGTAGGAATGAAAAGTGATGATGAAACTTCATCACCTGAAAATATGTCAAATAAAGATGAAATTTATATAGATGAAAGTTATAAAGAAGAAAAAAATACTTCACAAGGAAATAGTGAAGAAAAAAATTCTTCAGATTTAGTAAATTTTAAGGAGCTAATAGAAAAAAATAATGGTAACCTGGCTCCTAATATTTCAGAGTTTTACACTACTAAAAAAGCATTATCTTATACCTTTAGAGGATTAGGTAATGAAACTGCATTAAATTCAGTTTTAATATCTTTAGATAAAATAAAGGCTAAAGGAACTTTCTTTGTCACTAAGGATGAAATAGAAAAATATCCAGATAGAATTGCTAACATATTAAAGAAAGGGCATGAAATTGGCAATGGAGGAATAACAGTTAGCTCAAGTTTATTAGACAAATCTACAGAAGAGATTTGTAAAGAAATATATGAAGTAGATAATTTATTAAGGAAGATTGGTGTAAATACTAAAGCATACATGCCTGGATATGGTTATGTTGATGTTGAGGTTCAAGAAGCTTTATCTGTTATTAATAAAATTCATGGTATTAAGGGTTATGAATTGTTTACTTATTCTAAATCTCCTATTAATCATAAATATAAAAACATGAATGCAGAAGAAGTTGTAAAAGATTATCTTAATTTAAATACTTATATGTCATTAAGAAAAGGTGAGATTGTTTACTTTAGGCTAGACTCAGATTTATTTGAAGATAAGAATACTGTAGCAAATATTATTGAATTAATTACCGCTAACTATGTAAAAAATGGACATGCTAATAAGTATAATGAAGCAACACAATCCTATGTTTTAGTTGAAAAGCCATTGAATTATTCTGTTGAGACTTTAAGTGAATTGCAACACACTATGGAATCAGCTTCTCAATTAGGGAGATATAGGATGGCGGGGAATAATATTAACTCATTAATTAGGAGGTCTTATGAAGAAGCTTTATCTATGATGAAATCTAATTACATAGGTAATAAATATGTGGATTTAAGTGATTTAAATGAAGAGGAACAGGTTTTAATGGATAAGACAGGGACTATTGATACCAATGGTGAAGATGTAATATTCTTTACCTTCGATGATTGGGGAGGAGATCCTGTTGTTAATGAGATTTTAGATGTACTTAATAAACATAAAGTAAAAGGAAGCTTTTTTGTAATATCAAAGTACATTGATACTAACGGAGATGTATCTAATGCTAATCCTAATTTACTTAGAACCATTGCATTTAATGGTCACGATATTGGAAGTCATAACTATAATCATGAAACTTTAGATACAAACAAGAGTAAATTGGAGATTTCTTTAGTTAAATCCTATGATGCTATGGCTAATGTTATAGGTGATTTAAATTCATTAAGACCATACTTTAGACCACCAACTTTACTTGTTAAAAAGGAAGGGCTAGCACAGGTATTTGAAAGTGGATTTAAATATTCTATTAATGGAAATATTTCAACTCATGATTATGAAAGTAGTTCTTCCCAAGAAATTGTTCATTCATTAGAAGAAAGTTTAATCAAAGGTAGGGGAAATATTATAGTAATGCACATGAACAATCAAAGTTATTATACCGCAGAAGCCTTAGATATTTTCTTAACTAATAATGAGAATGGAGTATACGGAACAAAGTATAAAATTGCAAAGCTAAGCGATTATTTAGAATAATAATTTTTGTAACATATGAGGAGTTTAAAAATGAGGTTAGATACTATATGAAAAAAATAAAAAAAGATGAAACCCGTGATGTCCTTTTAAATCCCCGTAAAGATAGACGGTTATTATCAAATGTTCCTGATAAGGAAGAAATTAGAGATAATATTGACCGTAGGGGATATCAACTTTTGGATGATCATAAAGAAGACCCTAGTGGTTTTATAATGAGTAAGAATGCTGGTATAAGATATGTAATGAAAACGGATGTGGAAGTTGTTTGTAAAAGCAGCAAAGGAAATAAAAAGTTATTAGTAAAATCTATAGACATTTCTACCACGGGGCTTTTGTTAGAATTAAAAGACGAAACACAATTAAATATAATAAACAATGCTGAGGAGATAAAGTTAAAATTTAAAATATTACCTGGTTCTATGCCTGAGGGCTATGAAATGAAAGTGAAAATTAAAGGTGAAAAAGTTAGAGATTCTATAACATCTGAAGGAGAAATTATCTGTGGAATAGAGTTTACAGAAATTTTGTCAGAGTATTCAAGTAGAAAAAAAGATAGATATGTACTTGTTACTTCTAGTTTTCTTTTATTATTTATTACATTATTTATTATATTAATGCGTGCAGAAAGTATTATATATTTTAAATTTAATAAATGGATATACCTTTATAGTATTATTGCAGCAGTATTTTTGCTTAGTAGATATTTATTTGGAATGTTATATAAACCTATGCCAATAGATGTGGATTATACACCGGGAGTAACAATTATTATTCCTTGCTTTAATGAAGAAGCGTGGATCGAAAGAACAATTCTAAGTTGCATAAATCAAGATTATCCTATAGACAAGCTGGAAGTTATAGTAGTAGATGATTGTTCTAATGATAAGTCTGTAGAAAAAATTAAAGAAACTATTGAGAGGTTAAGTAGTGAAGCAGAGAGATTTGAAACAAAACACAGGTTAAAATATTTTGTACAAGAAAATAATCTAGGTAAAAGGGATGCTTTATGCAGAGGAGTTAAGGAGGCTAAACATGACTTAGTTGTATTTGTTGATTCAGATAGCTTTTTAGATCCCTTTGCTATAAGAAACCTAGTTCAACCTTTTAAAGATCCTAAAATGGGTGGCGTATCAGGAAGGACAGATGTGGCTAATACATACACTAATGTATTAACAAAGATGCAATCAGTGCGTTATTACATAGCCTTTAGAATTATGAAGGCAGCAGAGGCTTATTTTGATGCTGTTACCTGTTTATCAGGACCATTAGCTTGTTATAAAAAACAAATAATTCTAGACAATATGGATTCATGGTTAAATCAAAGGTTTTTAGGTCAGAAGGCAACCTTTGGAGATGATCGTGCTATGACTAATTTTGTGTTAAAAGGCCATCGAACAAGTTATCAAGATACAGCTATCTGTTCTACCATTGTACCTAATAAATATAAAATATTTCTTAAGCAACAAATGAGGTGGAAGCGTTCATGGCTAAGAGAATCAATAATTGCAGGTAAATTTATGTGGAAAAAGGAGCCTTTTATGGCAGTATTCTTTTATATGGGTGTAGTAGTTCCTATTGTTGCGCCAATAGTTGTTACATATAACTTAATTTATGTTCCAATTATCCATAATATATTTCCAACAACTTTCTTAGTAGGAATATTGATGATGGCTTTAATGATGAGTTTTGCTCAAATGTTTCTTAGAAAAAGTACTACATGGGTTTTTGGTATGGTATTTTGCATTTATTATGAGGCAGTATTATTGTGGCAGATGCCTATTGCATGGGTAACCTTTTGGAAGTCAACATGGGGCACGCGAATGACTCCCAGTGATATAAAGGCTCAAAAGAAGAAGGAACAGAGAACTACTTCCAGTAAGTTTAAGAAAAAAGGAGGGAAAAACAATGAAAAGTAATACTTTTTCTCCTAAAAAGAAAGATAGGATTAAGATAGCAAGAGGTATATTACAAGGAGTTATTTTAATTATATTGTTAATAGCTATTATAAAAGCTTTATTTTCATTCTCTGTATATGAGCCTTACAATTCATCTAAGGTAAGTAATAATCAAGATAGTGGCTTCATTGCAGTATCATATTTTGGTGTAGATAGAACAGGAAATGATACCTTAATAAGTACCAAAAGATTGGATGAACAGCTTAAAGCATTAAAAAATAACGGATATGTAACAATTACTCAAAAGGATGTAGTGGATTATTATTTAAAAGGTAAGGCATTACCACCTAAATCACTATTTTTACTATTTGAAGATGGAAGAAGAGATACAGCAATATTTTCTCAGAAAATCATAGAAGAATACAATTTAAAGGCAACTATGCTAACTTATGCTGATAAATTTGAAAAGGAAGACTCGAAATTTTTAAGTTCTAATGAGCTATTAGAGTTAGTAGATAGTTCTTACTGGGAATTAGGTACAAATGGGTATAGACTTGAATACATAAATGTATTTGATAAAGATTCAAATTACTTAGGCAATTTAAATTCAGTTGAGTTTGCAGAATCAGCTTCAAGTATGGAGAGAGATTATAATCACTATTTAATGGATTATATTAGAGATGAATATAATATTCCCAAAGAGTCCTATGAAGAAATGAAACAGCGTATCGATAGTGATTATAAGGCTTTATCTAAAGTGTATACTAAGGAAATTAGTCAAGTGCCTAAACTATATGCCTTAATGCATTCTAATACAGGTCAGTTTGGTACTAATGACAAGGTAAGCGAAATAAATGGTAAATGGATTAAAGAGTTATTTAATATGAATTTTAATAGGGAAGGTTTCTCGCTAAATACAATAGATAGTTCAATCTATGATTTAACTAGAATTCAACCACAGTCCTATTGGTCAACCAATCATTTGCTAATGAGAATTTTGGATGATACGAAGCAGGATATTGAATTTGTAGTTGGAGATAAAGAAAAGGCAAGTAAATTTAAAGAGGTATCAGGAAAAGCAGAGTTTAAGGATGATATTATTATATTAACATCTTTATCAGAAGGAAAAGGTGTCCTTAAACTATTAAATAGTGATACTTATAAGGATGTTAAGGTGTCAACAATATTAAATGGGAATATCATAGGTTCTCAAGGTATTTATTTGCGAGCTAATGATGATCAAAGTGATAGTTTATGTGTTAGACTTATGAATAATGTAATAAGTATTATTGAAAATTCAAAAGGTAGTTCTAATGTCATATTCTCACTAGATTTAAGTAAAAATAAAGAAGAAAAATTTGATATAAGAGATGGAGGAAGCAGAAAGGTTGATATAACATTAGTTAATGATAAAATTAGTATAGACATTGATGGTACTAATATAGCTAAAGATTTGGATGTAACTAATGAGAATCAGGGAAGTATTTATTTAGAGTCTGCATGGGGAGAATATGGATATAGTCAAAGGAATATTGCAGATGATGTATATGATGGCGTATTTAAAAAGTTTAGAATAACTGATGTTAATGATAATGAATTGTATGACAGCTCACTAAAGGGAGTTGATAGTATAATTTATTCCCTTAGAAATTTTACTGATAAAATTATAGACTGGTTTATTAAATATTTATAGATTATAGAGGTGTTAAATGGGTAAAAGAGCAAAAAATACTTGGATTATTATTACTTTGACTTTAATAATAAGTATGTTTCTATATGGTTGTTCAAAAGAAAAAAATCCCTTGGGAAATAGCAGTAAAGTACAGGTTGGAGAAACAGCTGCAATTGAGGATAAAAAGATATTTGATGAAAATATAGATAACTTATCAGCATGGATCACTTATTGGGATTTAGATGTTCAAGGAGAGATTAAGTCTTTAGATAAGCAATTAAAGGAAGTTTCATATTTTGCAGCTTATTTTGATTCCAACAATGAACTGATAATGCCACAGCAATTAGTAGATTACTATAATAGAACAAAGGATGAGGACTATACTAAATATCTTACTATTGTTAATGATAAAATAAATAGTGATGGAACTTCATCACTAAAGGATAAGGATCTTTTAAAGACATTGCTCACAGATTCTACCTTAAGAAGTAAACATGTTAAGGATATAATAAGTTTAGCATCTCAGTATGGTTTTAATGGAATAGAAATTGACTATGAACAAATTAAGGATGATATGGGATTATGGAATAATTACCTATTGTTTATTAAAGACCTATATGATGAATGTGATGGAAGTGGACTAAAATTAAGAGTTATATTTGAGCCTAATGTCCCTTTTGATGATCTAGAGTTTATAGAGGGTCCGACCTATGTTATGATGTGTTACAACCTACATGGAGGATTTAGTGAACCGGGAGAAAAAGCAAATCCTCAGTTCATAAAAGAATTGATGGATAAGATGGAAAGAGTACCAGGAAGTAAAAATTTTGCCATTGCTACAGGTGGATTTAATTGGGCTTCAGATGGAAAGGTAACTTCCTTATCTGAAGTAGAAGCTAAAGATTTAGTAAAAGAATATAGTGCAAAAGAGGAAAGAGACAATAAAAGCAAATGCATAGTGTTCAAGTACACTGATGAGGATGGGATTGAACATGAAGTGTGGTATGCAGATAAAAATACATTAAACTCATGGATGCAAGTTATAAAGGAAAAAGGCTATGGCATCAGTGTTTGGAGACTTGGTGGAAATGCATTTCATTAGTTTATAATATAGAATTTTCAAAGTAATAATATATAGAAATTTCATAGATAAAAAGAGTGATATTCTTACAGATAATAAATTTGAAGGGATATCACTTTTAAGTATAATATTTTTTTGTAAGTGTAAGGTGGATAACCTAATTTATATTTATTTGACAAAGGATATTTTTAGAAACTATAATTAATGTGATTCATATAATTATATAGGATTAAAATAGTGTGTTAATTTTATGAAAGTATATTAGTAAAGCAGTATGCTGCAACAATATATTTTCAGTATTGAGAAAAGCTATACTCTTTGTGAACATATGCAATTAAATTTTAATAGATAGAGCATAAAATTTTAAAACTAGATATTTAAAGATTATAAAAAGTAAATATGGGGGTATAAAGAAATGAAATTCAACAGAAAAGATATAATCGGGTTTCTTTTTCCAGAGTTACAGATAGTTGAAACTGTAAAGGAACACGGATTTATAGCAATGCCAAATAAAAGTAATAAGGAAAAGAAAATTCAAAATATGGAGCATGTAAATAGTGAGGGTAATGCTTATTCTAAAAATAATTTCAGAGAGATGAACAAAACTACTAAACAGAATCTAGTTAATAAATTAGATGAATCACAGAGTGGAAATGTAGCAACATATCAACACAAGGACACTTCTAAGGTGAAGACTGATGATATAGTAGATGTTTTTAGTAGTATTAGAGAAGAAATTGGAACCTTAGTTGTAGGACAAACAGATTATCTGGATAATCTCTGTACTGCATTTAAGCGTCCATTTATAACAGGATATGACAACTTAAAACCTAAGAATGCTATTATTATTCTTGGAAATAAAAGCACAGGAAAACATAGTAGCATATCTTGTATTGCAGATATTCTTAAACAGAGGAGAATTATTAATAGTAATAATATTTTAAAAATAGACCTCTCTTTGTATGCTACAACTTCGGATTATGAAGTATTTTTATCTGACTTATATAAATGTTTATATGGAGAATCTGATATTGTAATGTTTGATAATTGTGATAAGTGTCATTCTAGTATTATTGATGTAATAGAATCATTAACAATCACTGGTAAATATACCCTTAGTTCAAGATATGTATTTCAAAATAACAATCTTGTTGAATCAAATGGAATGCTTTTACAAAATTCAATAAGTGAGATAAGTTCAAATAATAAGTATTTTGTTTTTGTATCAGAGAAATCAGAAAATGATATGTTAAATATTTTTGGAACAAAATTTATGAATTGCATAGGAGACATACTTCATACTAAGAATTTTAATTATGAGGAACTTAGAAAGATATCATTGATACTAATTGAAGATTTAAAGATAAAATGCAGTAAAAATCTTTCAATGAATATAAGCTATGAAGATGCTATTTCTGAACTAATTATATCAAATTATAAAGTTGTATCTGGAATAAGTAGTATGAGAGATTTTGTTGATTCTAATATATATAAGCCATTAGCAGAATTTAAATTAAAAAATACTATTGAAGATAATAATGTATTTTTATCAGTTAATGGTGAATTAATGATGCAAATTGATGATAAGTTTATAAGATTAATTGATATTCTGCCTCAAAAGAATGTATCGGGTATTGATGATGTTAAAAAAGAATTAGAAAGTATAGTAGGGATTGAATCTGTAAAGCAGTATATTTTGGAACTTGAAGATAATTTAAAAATTCAAAGGTTACGAGAAAATGCTGGATTTAAGGCTACTAATATTTCAATGCACATGATATTTACAGGAAACCCTGGAACAGGTAAAACCACAATTGCACGGATAGTTGCTAAATATCTAAAAGCTCTTGGAATATTATCGCAAGGTCAATTAAGAGAAGTAACTAGAGCTGATCTTGTAGGTCAATATGTTGGGCAGACAGCAAAATTAACCAATGATATTATAAAATCTTCTTTGGGAGGAGTTCTATTTATTGATGAAGCATATGCTCTTTGTAGAGATAAGCATGATACCTTTGGACTTGAAGCCATAGATACATTAGTTAAAGGAATTGAGGACAACAGGGATGATTTAGTTGTTATCTTGGCTGGATATAAAGAAGAAATGGAAGATTTTTTGAAAACTAATTCAGGTTTAAAATCACGCTTTCCAAACATAATTAATTTTGAAGACTATAAACCAGAAGAAATGTATGAAATTTCATTTATTACAGCAAAATCTAAAGGATATAAGGTTTCTGAGGATTGTAAAGAGCAACTCATAAAACTATTTGAAAAAAATCAAATTAAGGGCAAAAATGATAGCGGAAATGGTCGTCTTGCTAGAAATGTAATAGAAAAGGCTATACTTAATCAATCTAAGAGATTGATAGTAGATTCTAATGCACCAATGGACTTATTATGTTACGAAGATTTTAAATTTGAAGAAATAGGTAAGTTTAATTTAGAGGAAAGTCTTTCTAAGATTATTGGACTTGAGAATGTTAAAGAGTTTGTGAGAACTCAATATAAATTATTAATCGCACAAGAAAAACGTAGAAAAGCAGGAATGATTGTAGATACATCACAAGCTTTGAACATGATTTTTAGCGGGAATCCGGGTACTGGAAAGACAACAATAGCAAGACTTATTGCAGATATGTTTAAAGAGATGGGCTTGTTAAAATCAGGACATTTAATAGAAACTGATCGTAGTGGATTAGTGGCAGAATATGCAGGACAAACAGCTAAGAAAACTGAAGAGGTATTTAGATCTTCTTTAGGAGGTATTTTATTTATAGATGAGGCCTATGCATTAGCAAATGATAATGGCGGCTTTGGAAAAGAAGCAATAGATACTCTCGTTAAACTTATAGAGGATTATAGAGGAGAAATAATTATTATTCTAGCTGGATATAAGAAAGAGATGGAAGATTTTTTAAAAACTAACTCTGGGCTTCAATCTAGATTTCCACTTAATATAAATTTTCCAGATTATTCAGCAGATGAGCTATTTGGAATAGCTTTAAAGATGATTAAAGATACAGGTTTTAGGCTAGGAGAAGGAGCTGGTGAAGTCCTTAAGGAGGAAGTTATTCTATTGCAGAAACAGTCCAATGAACATTCTGGCAATGGACGTAAGGTAAGAAATTATATTGAGGATATAATGAGAAAGCAATCAGCAAGAATTGCAATGAATGATATACCTGTTAATGAAATGAATATGATTATAAGTGAAGATATACAACCTAAAGATAAATCAATTGTTAACTTTGATTTAGAAAGTGAATTATCTAAAATTATAGGACTTGAAGAAGTTAAGGAGTATATACGTAGTTTAAATGCAAGACTTAGAGTACAAAGAGAACGCAAAAAACTTGGGCTTGTAGCAGATAATACGCAGACGTTGCATATGATATTCAAGGGAAACCCTGGAACAGGAAAAACAATGGTTGCAAGAACAGTAGCAGATGTTTTATATAATATAGGTGTCATTAAAACAAATAAGTTAATAGAAACAGATAGGTCTGGACTTGTTGCAGGATATGTTGGACAAACAGCAATAAAAACTAAGGAAAAAGTCATGGAAGCTATGGATGGTGTATTGTTCATTGACGAAGCTTATTCACTTTCACAGGGTGGAACTAATGATTTTGGAAAAGAAGCAATAGATACATTAGTAAAACTAATGGATGATTATAGGGATAGAATAGTTATCATATTAGCAGGATATAGTGATGACATGGATGAATTTCTTGATGTAAATGCTGGATTAAAATCAAGATTCCCTAATATAATAAAATTTGAAGACTATTCTACAGAAGAGCTTATAGAGATATCTGGAATGTTGTTTAAGAGTAAAGGATATGAAATTGATTCATTAGCTAAAGATAAACTTAAAGATATATTTGACATAGTAAGACTTGAAGCACAGTTTGGAAATGGACGCTATGTACGTAACTTGTATGAAAAAGCAGTGAATAATCAAGCAATGCGATTAAGTACAGATATGGATTTAACAAAAGAAGATTTAACTACTATAGTTGATACGGATATAGAAAGGTTGTAATGAGATGAAAAAATTAAAAAATTTACTAGGATATATAATTGCTACTATTTATTTTATTTTTCCTATGTGCTTAGTTTTGCTAATGTTAATTCTTATGCCACTATTTTTTATAACGGATGTTAGTACAGTTAGAAGTTCAGGGTTTGCTGGTCAAAATACAGCAGGTTTATTTATAGGTATGTGTGGGCTTTTTACTGGAGTATCTCTTCTTATACCACCACTAAGGAAGATGTATAGAGTATTACCATGGTTGTATTCATTTGTAAAAATATTCTATGTTAATCTAATAATTCTTGGTATTGGACTTATAATATTAAATTTTGGTTATCAAACACAAAATAATACTCGTCATACTGTATTTTTTATTTTGATGATATTACAGGTAGTTATTTGTAGATTAGCAATGTGCATTTATTTTAAGATAAAGCCAGCAAAAATCATTAATGAGAGGTAAATTTATGAGTAATAAACAAAATAGTTTAAAAAAGGGTAATGATAAGATTAAGAAAAATTTTATAAATACAAATGAGAATACAAGTGAACAATTAAACATTCCTGATAATCAGTATAGTGAGGCTCAGGATGATATTGAATGTAAAAAAATAAATATAATTGAAGAAAATAATGATGAATTTAATAAAAAAATTGAGCAAAAAAGAAAAGATAAGCCATTAAAGATTTTTGGATTGATATGTATTTCTTTTGGAATATGTTTTCTTATTTTTGAAGGAGTATCAAAAATAGATACTTCAGAATCAGCTAAAAATGCCCTTAAAAATAGAGTATCTACAGCTATTTCAGCAGGAACTATTCTCTTATCAAAGGATGAAAATACTCAAGCACAGGATTATACTATTACACATAAATCTAATGCAAATGATACTAAAATTTGGGTTTGGGATTATGCTGGTGAGGATGGTGACTATGTACAAGTACTTGTAGATGATGCTCCATTAGGGGAAGCATTTATGATTAAACACAAACCAAAAGAAATTATTGTACCAGCAGTAGGGAAAGTTCAAATAAAAGGAATAAGAGACGGCGGAGGTGGTATAACCTATGCAATTAGATATGATATTAATGGAACTAGCTATTTTAATGGTACCCCTGAAGGTGAATTAAATACTTATACATTAATTAAAGAATAAAATTAACCGGTACGGTCAATGAAGGGGGAGCTTTTTGAATAATAAATTTTTAAATCTTCCTAAAGAGAAGAAAAATGCAATTACATTTAGTAGTCAACCTAGCTCTCACTATAAACATGGAATAATTTACATCACTGCTTATTTATATATAGTTATCAGTGTTATATTATATTTATTTTAAATTTTATGAATTATAATTACATGTTTTCCCTATATAAGAAATTATTTGCGTTGTTAAAGTGCTTCTTTTATAATAAAATAATATATATCTATAAAATAAAAAGAAGGTATATAAAATGTTTGACTTTAAATTTGACTGGCAAGATGATTTAAATACCAATATTGGGAGAATTGATGAACAGCATAAAGAACTTTTTAGAATTGCTCGTAATATAGAACAATTATTGATAACAAAATGTGCTACCGTAGATTCTAAAATTCTTCTTGATATAATATGTGAGCTTAGAGAATATATTTCTTATAGCTTTTATGAAGAAGAGAAAATAATGAAAAAAGCTAATTACTCTAATTATGAAGAACATATAAAATCCCATGAGGAATTAAAAAAAGTGATTATGAATATTGAGCTATCAGTATTAAAGAAAAAGCCTTGTGAAGAATTAAAGAAAATTAAAGATTCTGTACAAGACTGGATTTTTCAGCACATGATGATAGAAGATAAAGCAATGGCAGAAGAAATATTAAAGAGTCCAACCTACATTTAGAATGTATGTTGGACTCTTTAAATTTATTTCTTTTTACCTAAAATGCGTATCAAGTATATAAATAAGTTAACGAAATCTAAATATAATTCTAAAGCGGCAATTATAGCAAACTTATTTGTGGTAGCGGCATCATAACCGTAATTTTGTTCATGTATTAATTTAACCTTTTGCATATCATAGGCTGTTAATGCACAGAAAACTGCAATACCAATATAATTAACAAACATAGATAACTGATCAGAACCTATAAAGAGATTGAATAAGCTAGTAACTAATATACCAACAACCCCCATTATAGCAATTCTACCTACCATTGATAAGTCCTTTTTGGAGGTCATACCTATCATGCTACAACAAAAAAACATGGCAGAAGTTACTACAAAAATACTTATGATGGACTCGAGACTGTAGATAGTAAATATTGCCCCAAAAGTAAATCCGTTTACTATAGAATAGGTTATAAACATGGCAAAAGCAACTTGAACAGAAAGTTTATTAATCTTTCTGCTAAGTAAAACTACTAAAGCTAATTCCACAACAATAATACCTATTACGAAAGCTGAGTTACTATAGATTAACATCATCATAGAAACATTAGTGGAAATAAAATAACCTACAGCAAAGGTAATTATTAGTCCGATGGCCATATATAATAAGGTCTTATTTATAAAATTATTTTGGCTCTTACTATATGAAATTTCATTCATAATATCACTCCTTCGATAAACATAATATATGTAATATTATACAATATATTAAGAATTAATAAATAGATTATATACATTAAAAGAAAAAATTCAGGAACTATTAATGTATTTTAAAGCAATTATAGAGGTGTTATAAGTAGAACATAAAGAAATAGAATGAACTTGGAAAGAATTTCAATGAAATGATATAATATTTATATTAATTAAAAAATTGTTTAGGATATTAAATAAGTGTAAAAATCATGGAAATATTAAATTGTAATTATTAACATATGAATGTTATTTGGATTAAATGGAGGATAAAAATGGATAAAATATTAATTACAGGATCAGAGGGATTTTTTGCTTCAAGGTTTATAGAATACTATAGGGATAAGTATAATATTATAGAATTTGGAAGAACGGAACTAGATATAACTAATGAAGAGAAAACTATTAAAATTATAGAAAATAACAAACCAGATTATGTAATACACTCTGCTGCGATATCAGATACTGGAACTTGTGAAAGGAATCCAGAGTTATCCTATGATATAAATGTGAGAGGAACCATAAATGTAGCAAAGGGATGTAAAAATTCTAATAGTAAATTGATATATTTTAGCTCAGATCAGGTATATAGCAATAATAACTCCTTAGGTCCACACAATGAGGATAGTATTTTAATTCCTAAAACAGTATATGCTGCTCATAAAATAGAAGCTGAGAAAAAAATATTAGGGTTACTAGATGATGCAGTTATTTTAAGAATCACATGGCTTTTTAGTTTGCCAGAAAAAAATAAGAAAATAAAATCTAATCTAATTTGGAATATTATAAAAGGTGCTATGGAAAATAAAAAAGTAGAATTTCCAGAGTATGACTATAGGGGGATAACTTATGTCTATGATTTAATAGAAGCTTTTGATAAGATACTCAAATTACCTGAAGGAATATATAATGCCGGTAGTGAAAATGATTTAGGTGCTTATGACATTGCTAAAATTGTATTTAATGAATTGAATTTAACTAGTAGAATTGAAGAACTTTTGATTAAAAATAGTGATAGACATAGAGATATAAGAATAGTTAATGAAAAAATTAAGAAATATGATATACATTTTTTATCAACGGAAGAAGCAATTAAAAAATGTATAAAAGATTTTTCCTTTAAAATATAATAATAAAGAACAGGTTACAAATTTGTGCTATAGAAGTAATGTACACTGTAAAAAGTTAGGTACAATGGGATGAAGATATATAAATATCACAAAACCGCACGGCCACAATAACTAGTTAACTAGTTAAATATATAAATAGTTATATAGCGAACTATTTATATATTTTTATAGGGAAAATTATATTTGAAAATATAACTTATGGAGGATGAAATGGATAAAAAGATACTTATAGGAGAAATGGCTAAGATTCACAATATATCAACTCAGACACTAAGGTATTATGATTCTATTGGATTACTTAAGCCTAGACATAAAGATGAAGAGAATGGATATAGATATTATGATATTGAACAGTTTGCTCAGCTTGATTCTATTTTATTTTTAAAAAAGCTGGGAATGCCCCTTAAGGATATAAAAAAGTACTTTTCAAATAGAAATCTTAAAATACTAATTGATCTCCTTAATAAGAAAGAGAAGGACATAGATAAGGAAATTGAACTTTTGGAAAGATATAAAAAAAGTATCTCTAAAAAGCTTGAGTTTTTGGAAGAAAGTATAGAAGAAGCTAGACTTGAAGAATGTGAAATAGTTGAGTTAGAAGATCGAGATATAATATATATTTCTTTAAATGATAGAACAGATATATATAGTGTAGAATATGGAATAAAAGAATTAAGTAATAGATTGGGAGATAATCTTTGTTTATTTGATGGAAGAATAGGAGCTTTTATCTCACAAGAAGATATTTTAAATAAAAGGTATACTACCTTCAGAGATATTGCTTTAATTTTTGAACATGGAATTTTCAACCATAAAAATATAAAAACTTTGCATAAAGGAAGATATGCAAGGATAATTTATAGAGGACTCTATGATTATGCAGAAACCTACTTTAATAAGCTGATAAAGTTCATGGATATAAATGGACTAGAAAGTGTTGGAGATGGTATAGTTCTTACCATAACTGATTCTGCTTTTTCTTCAAAGGAAGAAGAGTATTTAACAGAAATACAGATTCCTTTAAAATAAAGGATTGACATTATAGTTACTATAAGGTTTAGAATATTAACTTGTGAGATATAAGAGTGTTACAGTAGTTACACATAAGATAAATTATTTTAAGTAGGTGATATTATGAACTTTGTAGAATTAACGGAAATGAGATTAAAGAAATTATTGATAAAATTTTTGTTTCCTAGCATATTAGCTATGCTAGCAACGTCAGTAAATATTCTTTGTGATACCATATTTATAAGTCAAGGAGTTGGAAAAGAGGGCCTTTCGGCTTTAGGAATAGCTATACCTATATATAATGTATATAATGCAGTATCCCTTTTAATAGGAATGGGAGGTGCTACCTTATACTCTATTAATATGGGTAAAAAGAACAATGAAAAAGCAAATCAGGTCTTTAATACATCAATTTTTATAGCAATTATAATAGGGTTAAGTATTTCTATTTTTGGATATATCTTTTCAAAAAATATAGCTATAATGTTTGGAGCCTCACAACAAATATTAGGGCTTTCTGATGAATATCTAAAAATAATATTATTATCAGGTATAAATTTTATATTATCAGGCGTTTTACAGGCATTTATAAGAAATGATGGTGCTCCAAAGCTTTCTATGGTTGCCGGAATTACTGGTAACATGTTTAATGTAGTTTTTGACTATATATTTATTTTTGTACTTGACATGGGTATGAGAGGCGCTGCCATAGCAACTGCTATAGCACCAATGGTAACTTTAATAATTATAGCTACTAAATTTATTAAAAAATCTGGACATCTTAGATTCAACTATAAATCAATTAAAATTCCATATATTACAAATATATTTAAGGTAGGGATATCAAGCTCATTCATTGAGGTATCTGGAGCTATTGTTATAATACTATTCAATTATATTTTAATAGATATGATAGGCGAGATTGGAGTGGCCGCTTACAGTATTATTAGTAACATTGCTTTAATTGGAGTTGCTATATTATCTGGAATAAGCCAAGCTATTCAGCCAATAGTAAGTGTTAATTTTGGAGCTGAACATTATGATAGAGTAATTAAAACTAGAAAAGCAGCTCTATTTATTGCATTAGCCTTTGGAATAGTATTTTTCTTAGTAGGAAATATCTTTACAAAAGAAGTAATTAGCTTTTTTAATAATTCAGACTTAAAGCTTATTGAAATTACAGCTAGAGGTATGAGAATATATTTCGTAGCATTTATATTTATTGGAATTAATATGGTTAATATATCATTTTTCCAAGCAATTAGTCATGCTAAGATATCAAATACCATGTCTATTATAAAGAGTTTTGCATTAGTATTAATTAATCTATGTATTCTTCCGAAAGTATTCGGTATAAATGGATTATGGTCCACCATACCAGTTGCAGAATTTATTACTTTAATCATTGGTATATTTATAGTTAAATATAATATGAATTACTTAAAGTCTAAGGCATAAAATTAATGAATAAAGTTACAGCATATAAATTTGCTTCTATGCACATTTATATGCTGTATTTTTATATAAATATATAGATGAAAATTAAAAAATTGGAAAAACTACTTCACATGTCGTAGTAATTGTGATATATTATAATTACTACGACAGATAAAGTACGATAGGCAGAGTAATTGCATAATATACACTAAAGATATAGTTATATATGAAATAGGTAAGTATTAGGTGGAGAAAGGAGGATAACATTTGATAAGTAGTGATGTTATTAGAGGATATAATGATACTATAATTCTTTTCACTCTCCTAGATAGGGAGTCCTATGGATATGAGATATCTAAAACTATAAAAAAACTATCAGAGGAAAAATATATTATAAAGGAAACAACATTATATTCTGCCTTTACAAGGCTGGAAAACAACGGTTATATAGAATCTTTTTATGGAGATGAGACTTTTGGAAAGAGAAGAACTTACTATAGAATCACACAAAAAGGACTGGATTACTACAAAGAAAAGTGTGAAGAATGGAAGGTTATTAAAGAAGTAATGAGTAAATTTATAAAGGAGATGGATAAGTATGGAGACCATTAGAAATTATTTAGAAAATATTTTTTCAAGTTTACCAAAATCAGCAGAAATTATAAAATTAAAAGATGAGTTGCTTTCTAATATGGAAGAAAAATATTGGGAACTTAAAGAAAGTGGAAAAACTGAAAATGAAGCTATTGGAATTGTAATTTCTGAGTTTGGGAACATTGATGAGTTAATAAAGGAGTTGGGAATTGAAAATAGAAAGCAATTAGATAATATTCCGACTATTACCATGGAAGAAGCAGAAAATTACATGAGGGATAAAGTTAAATATGGAAAGCTTATTGCTGTTGGTGTTATGTTATGTATATTAGCACCAGCAATACTAATGTTTACTCATAATATTATAATAGGAGGAGTATTTGGTACAGAAATTAATGTGGAAACTTTAGAAGGACTCAGTGTTATCCCATTGTTTATTCTTATAGCTATTGCTGTGGGACTATTTATCTATGCTGGTACTCAACTTGACAAGTATAAGTATTTAGAAGATGATTTCATATGTCCACTGCATGTTCAGCAAAGAGTAAAAATTAAAAAAGAAGAATTCTCATCCAATTTTACTAAATTAAATATAATTGGAGTTACACTTTGTGTACTGTCACCTGTTGCGTTAATTGGTATATCAGCAATTGGAGGATATGAAAATGACATATTATCTAATTATGGAGCAATTGTATTATTAATAATGGTAGCTATTGCAGTTTTTATATTTGTAAGAGTAGGAAATATAAATAATAGCTATAATGTACTTTTACAAATTGAAGAATATTCATCAAAATGTAAGGAAAATAATACAGCTATAGGTGATGTTGCATCAGTTGTATGGCCTATTGCCACAGCAATATTTTTGATTTGGGGTTTAGGATTTAATGGATGGCATATTTGTTGGATTATATTCCCTATTACTGGAATACTATTTGGAGCTTTTAGTGGATTATATGCCTTAATAAAGCGTAACAATAAAAGATAATTTAGTATAATAGCTAGTCATGAACTGAGAGTTTGACTAGCTATTATACTTTAAGCAAAGAATTCTATTTATACTGGAGCTAACTCTCCAGTGGTGGAATCCATAATAAAACCATAGACGTTGATATCTTTTGGTATTAGAGGATGTTTTGTAATGATATCTACTGTTTCAGCTACTGAAGTATTAACATTATCAAATCCACTTAACCATGAATCAAAGTCAACTCCGAAGTATTTAACCAAATTAATTTGATCTTCAGTAATGTTTCTAAGTTTCATTTTTTCAATAATTTTTTTACTATTCATGTGTTGTGCTCCACAGTCTGTATGACCAATTACAAAAATTTCTTCAACCCCTAAATCATATATAGCTACTAATAAGCTACGAGCTACACTTCCAAAGGGATGAGATATTGAACCACCAGCATTTTTAATAATTTTCACATCACCATTTTTAAATCCAAGGGCAGCGGGAAGTAGTTCCGTTAGCCTAGTATCCATACATGTAACTATGGCTATTTTTTTATCTGGATATTTACTTGTAATATATCTTTCATATTTTTTATTTTCTACAAATTCCTTATTGTATTTCAAAATTTCATCTATCATGGTTTCACTTCCTCAATATAAGTATTATCAAGTGCAAAAAGTAAATTTTAAATATCTTAATAGTATTATACAAATACTTAATTATCACTTAATAAATAGATTTTATTTTAAATGTGAACTAAATACAAGGAATTTCTAATTTTTTTAACAATATAAAAAATAAATTTAAAATGAACTTGAAAATAATATAATGATTAGTTAATTATAGAAATATATAAATTATTTATAATAATTACTAGTGAATATGATGCAATGGAATAGATTAACAAGAGTATTCTTATATGATATAATATTATTCAGAGTATAATAATTATTATGATAATTTGTTAAATTACTATCTAAAGGAAATAAAGTTATATATTTGACTTTAGGTGTTGGGGGAGTTGATGCTATGGTAGATAAACTTTCTGTTTTATTTATTTATTGGATAATCTACAGTTTGTTAGGATGGATAGTAGAAACAATATATTGCTCTGTTCTTGATGGCTATTTTGTGGAAAGAGGTTTTTTAAATGGGCCATTGTGTCCTATATATGGTTTTGGAGCACTTTTTGTTTTATTATTACTAAATCAATATAGTGATAATGTAGTAATAGTATTTATTTTTGGTATGATCTATACAACTATTATAGAGTATATAACTAGTTTTATTATGGAAAAATTATTTAAAATGAGATGGTGGGATTATTCTGATTATAAATTTAATATTAGAGGAAGAGTTTGTTTGAGAAACTCTTTTTTGTTTGGGTTTCTATGTGTTGTACTAATTGAGATAATACATCCTTTCACAGAGAATATTATGACTAGAATTCCAATAACAATAGTATACTTATCATCTATTTGTATTTTAATAGCTCTTCTAGTAGATTTATTCATATCTATAAATTCCATAGTAAATCTTAATCGTAAGTTAGAAGAAATTCATCATGTTAAAGAAGAAATATGGATTAAATTATATGAAGAGGGTATAGTAAGAAAATTAGAAAACCTACGTATAATAACAGATAGCAAATTAAATAACCTAAAGGAATTAAAGGAAAATTTAACTGAATTTAAAGAAAATATAACTATAGATAAAGTAGAAATATCCCTTCGCAAAAAGTATAAGTCTCTCTTAATGGAAACTAAGTATGTGGAGCGGAGATTAATATGTGCCTTTCCTAAATTAAAATCTCAAAGATATAATGAAGCTTTACATGAATTACGAAAGGCTATAAAGGACATTGAAAATGAAGATTATTTTAAAAAAATATTAAAATTTATAAAAAAAATTATTTAAAAGAAATAATAATTTTTAAAGTTAAAAAATATTAATTTGTATAAGAAGAGTGTATATAGTATTAGAAGTATTATCTTTAAATTAACTTGTAAAGGAGAATGATAATGTTTGCTTCAAAGGAAAATGGAGATGGAAAAAAGACTAGAATATTTATGTGGTCGAAAAATTCTACAAGAAATGATGTTATCAACATTGCGTGGCCTGTTCTGTTAGAACTTCTTATGGGTTCCCTTTTTGGAATGGTAGATATGATGATGCTTGGAAGAATGGGAGATAATTCATTGGCTGCAGCTTCTGTATCTGCTGTAGGTATGACAAATCAGCCATTATTTATAGGATTGTCTCTTGTGCAAGCTTTAAATGTTGGGGGAACAGCAATGATTGCTAGATACCTTGGGTCAAAAAGAACAGATAAAATAGAAACTACTTTAAAGCATGTAATATTATTGAGTTTGATAATGTTAGCTATACCTATATCAGTATTAGGAATAATTTTTACAGGACCAATTATGAAATTTATGGGGGCAGCTAATGATACGTTACAAGTAGGGGGAAGCTATTTTAAAATTATTATGGTTGGATTTATATTTCAATCTTTTAATATGTCAATATCTGCAGCACTTAGAGGTATTGGAGAAACAAAAACACCTATGAAGATAAATTTAAGAGCTAACTTTTTTAATGTTATTGGGAATGCAGTTCTTATATATGGTCTTTTTGGACTTCCTAAGCTTGGTGTTACAGGAGCTGGAATATCTACGGCTATATCTAATGTAATAGCAAGTGTATTTTTATTTAGGTATATTATAAAAGGTAAAAGCATAATTAAACTAGATATTAAAAAATCATTTAAAATTGATAAAAATATTATTTATAATCTAGTAAAGATAGGTGTACCTGCATCTCTTGAACAGTTAGTTTTAAGAGCTGGAGTACTTATGTTTGTAAGAATAGTTGCAGGACTGGGAACTGTAGTGTATGCATCACATCAAATATCATTAAATATATTAAGTCTTTCTTTTCAACCAGGACAAGCTTTTGGAATTGCAGCTTCATCCCTGGTAGGTAGAAGCATAGGAGCTAAAGAGCTTTCAAAGGCGGAGAGTTATGCCAAGGAAACCAGAAAGATTGGTTCCTTGATATCCACTTTTATGGCTATAATTTTTTTCTTTTTTGGTCCGCAGATTGTAGGTTTATATTCAAAGGATCCAAGGATTATACAAAATGCATCTATAGCTTTAAAAATAATAGCATTAGTTCAACCATTTCAATCATCACAACTAATATTAGCAGGAGCTTTAAGAGGTGCAGGGGACACCTTCTGGCCACTAGTTGCTACCTTTTTTGGGGTATTATTAATAAGAGTTGTTTTAGCTCACTTGCTTGTAAATATATTCGGATATGGATTAGCAGGAGCATGGATGGCTGTATTCATGGATCAATTTGTAAGATGGTTTTTTGTTTACATGAGATTTAGAACAGGAAAATGGAAATATATAAAAATAAGGTAGATATACATATACATTAAATCAACATATTGACCTGGGATATCGAGATGGGCTTTCAATCTTATCCCCTATGATAATAGACATGATGAAGGGAAAATCCCTAGGGAAGTTAATTGAAAAGCATGAGGAATATAACAAAGAATTACTAAGTAATAATCATTTCTTTTAAAAAGTGGTATCATAGATTTCCATATATATTGGAAGCTATGATACCATTTTAAAGTTATATTTTATTCCCAATAGGTAATAGCTAAGGTCAAGTCCTCTCCATCTTCATTTATGATATCATGAGTACATATATATCCAGTTTGTGATTTTTCAATTTTGGTATGAACTTTTATTCTATGACCGTAATAGGTTTCTTTTCTATATACTACTGTAATCTCACGCATTTCATAATTTAAAGCAATATCTAATGGTATAGATTCAATTATCCAACTTACATATTTTACATTATTAACATGTTGATTAGTGTCTATATCACTATATCTTATATCAAAGACCTTTTCAGTGTCCCAACTATCTAAAGGTTTCAATGAGGAATGAATAAAGCGTTCATTTTCACTCTTGGATATATTGTATGCGGCATACATATCATCGCTTACCTTTACAGGTCGTCTTTTAGTTGAATCAACTAAGAGCCATATAGACCGTCCATCCACTATTAAGTTACCTAAACTATCTTCAATATAGTTTGTTCTATATGCGTAATATTTATAGAAAGAATTTGCTCTCGTAGATACTTTTAAGTTCTCATCATACAAAGGGTATCTATTTATTTTTATATTCCACTGTGTTAGTATCCATCCTTTATTATTTGCCATTAGGTATTCTACACCAACACCACGGCTATCAGATTGTACAGAACATATGTCCATAAGATAATTCATAATAGTGGAAATTAAAGCTCTTTTCTTGGCATCCACTTCATAATAGTGTACATTATAACTTTTACTAGTTATTAAACTCATGCTAATACCTCCTACGGTAATAATAAATGTTACTAAGGCATAAGAATATTTTACCACAAATTTAGAGGGAATTTTATGTTTATAATTGAACTAATTTGTAAATATTTTTTTCTTTATAAGATTATTAAACTCTACTATTAATAGAGAGATAAAATCTACTTTTGTAAATTAGCTATTGAATATAAACTATTGGTAAAATTAACTGTTTATATATTAGATTTAATAGTATAATTAGGGTATCTAATTGTAATTTAGGAAGGAATGGATATAGGCTGTGATCGATATAAAGCTTGAAACATTTATTACTGTGGCTGATACAAAGAACTTTACACGGGCTGCTAGCATATTAAATATGACTCAACCTGCAATTTCTCATCATATAAAACTTTTAGAGGAATATTACAATGTGAAGTTATTAGAGAAAAAGAATAAGAATATGGAGCTTACGGAGGCAGGAAGGATACTTTATAAGTATGCTTTAGAAATTGATAAAATAAGTAAATTGGCAAAAAACCATCTTTCAAATGAATCATCTATTATAAAGAGATATAATGTAGGTGCTACTCTTACTATAGGGGGATATGTACTTCCACCTATCATAGGAAATTATAAGGTGAGCAACAAAAACATAGATGTAATACTTCATGTAGAAAATACAGGGAATATAATCCAAAAACTCTTTAGTGGCGAGATTATATTGGGTGTTATAGAGGGCCCCTTTGATAAAAGTAAGGTGATTTATGAAAAATTTAAAGATGATGAACTAGTATTTGTTATTTCAAAAAGTCATGAAATGGCTAAAAAAAAGAAAATAACAATGGATGAAATTCTTTCAGAAAAACTTATACTAAGAGAAAAGGGATCTGGGACAAGACAGATATTTGAAGATTATATAGTGCAGCAAGGATTTGAACCTAAGAATATTAATCCTTATATGGAAATTGGAGATATAACAGCAATTATGTCTTTAGTAGAATCTGGACTTGGAGCAACGGTGGTATCAAAGGAAGCATTAAATTCACCATTGATGTGTAAAAAATTTAAAGCATTATCAATCAAAAATATGAAAATGAAAAGAGAATTTAACTTTATATATTTAAAAAACTCAAATATGGATTTTATAAAGAACTTTATTGATTTTTGTAAAAAGCAATGTGATGAGACTGAATTAGAATAAAACATCTTCTAATTTAGTCTCTATTTTATATTTAAGTTATCCTAGTATAAAGAATCTTTATTTTACTATAACTAATCTTAAGTTCACTTTGTAAAATTGCAGAGATATAATAAACATGAAAATATTACAAGGATATGACAAGTCAGAAAGACTATCAATTAGAATGTCGATACAATGAAATAAAGAAGGGTAGTGAAGAAAATGGCAATAATAGCATCAGCAGAAGAAAAATCAAAATTAAAGGGGCAAGGATTTCTTCCACAAAGAGATGGAATACACTTTGCATGTAGAGTAATAACTGAGGATGGATGCTTAAATTCAAAGGAAACAAGAGTTCTTTCTGAAATAGCTGAGAAATATGGAAGAGGATATATGAGTTATACTACAAGACTTACAGTAGAAATTCCATGGATAAGATTTGAAGATATTCAAAAGGTAAAAGAAGAGCTTAGTGAAGCAGGACTAGAAGGGGGAGGGACGGGTCCGAGAGTTAGACCTGTAGTAGCGTGCAAAGGAACTGTATGTATATTTGGGCTTTTAGATACACAAGAATTAGCAAGGAAAATACATGAAAGATTTTATAAAGGATATTACAATGTACTTTTGCCACATAAGTTTAAAATAGGTATAGGTGGATGTCCAAATAACTGTATAAAGCCAGACTTAAATGATTTTGGCATAATGGGTCAAAGAGTACCAGATAGTAATGAGGATTTATGTTTAGGATGTAAAAAGTGTTCAGTAGAAGAGGCTTGTAAAAAAGGAGCAGCAAAAGTTATTAATGGAAAGCTTCAAATAGATAGGGAGAAGTGTACAAACTGTGGACTTTGTATAGATAAATGTCATTTTGGTTCAATGGTATGCAAAAAAGATGGTGTAAAACTATTTATAGGTGGGAAATGGGGTAAAACTCCAAGACGTGGTGAACCATTGAAAGGGATTTATTTATATGATGAGGCTATGGATATAATAGAAAAAGCAATTTTATATTATAGAGATAACGGAAAAACTGGAGAAAGATTTGGTGATATGGTAGAGAGAATTGGATTTGAAGAAGTATCTAAAGGAATATTAGGTAATGAAATTCTCCACGAGAAAGAAGAAATATTAAAGGCAGAGGTACACACTAAGAGAAACTATTCTTGTTAATTAAGATATAGAAATAAAAAAGTAAGCTAGGTTTAAGTTGAAATACTTGTACCTAGCTTGTTTTTCTATTGTAGATTATTTAATAAAAATTTAAGTTTTTCTCTTAAGTCTGATACTTCATCTAAAGAAAGACCAGTACTACAGAACATTTTTTCAGGTATTTTTGAAGCTTTATCCTTCATTGAAATACCTTTATCTGTTAGTTTCACATATACATTTCTTTCATCTTGAGAAGCTCTTATTCTTTGTATTATATCCATGGATTCAAGTCTTTTTAATACAGGTGTAAGGGTTCCAGAATCCAAATAAAGTTTCTTACCTAACTCTTTTACAGTTATATTATCCTCTTTCCAAAGGACTAAAAGGGTAATATATTGAGTGTAAGTAATTCCAAGCTCATCTAATAGTGGCTTATAGCTTTTTATTACAGCTTTTGAAGAAGCATATAAAGCAAAGCATAGTTGATTATCAATATCTAAGTGTTCATAACTCATATTAGAAACCTCAGTCCTATAAAATTTTTTCTATCTCTGGAATCATATCCATAGGATCTACAGGAGATTCAAATCTATCTACTATATTTCCATCTCTATCTATTAAGAATTTAGTGAAGTTCCACTTAATACTATTACCAATAATATACTCAGGGTATTTTTCTTTCAAGATGTTATCTAGTAGTCTTCCGCTAGGGATACTTAAATCAAAACCCTTAAAAGGCGTAGAATTACTTAAAAATTTAAATAGGGGATGAGCTGTTTGTCCCTTAACATCTACCTTTTCAAATAATGGGAAAGTAACACCATAGTTTAACTGACAAAATGCTTTTACATCATTGCTATTACCAGGTTCTTGTTCAGCAAATTGATTACATGGGAAGCCTAAAATTTCTAGCCCCATATCTTTATATTTTTTATAGATATTTTCTAAATCAGAATATTGAGGTGTAAATCCACATTTGCTAGCTGTGTTTACAACCACTAGAACCTTACCTTTGTATTTTTCTAAAGTAGTTTCTTCTCCGTCTATAGTTTTAACTTTAAAATCATAAATATTCATATATATTTCTCCTTTCATGATGGATATATAGTGCAATACAAAATAGATAACAATTAAATTGTACACAATTGATATCTTTAAGTTAATACTACAGTAGAATCTTAAGTATGTCAATATGAAAATAAGATAAATTTAATAATTATTGCATAAAATTTATACTAAAAAACTATTATTATAGTAGTAATTTAAAAGAGGAATAATTATGTGTAATTTTCTAAGAAATAAAGAAGAATTGGCTATCTCCTATGCAAAAAGAGCTATAGAAGAAGTACAGCAAGGTAAAAAAGGGAGAATTAATGCTATATGGTTAGAGATATCAGGGTGTTTTGGAGAAGTAATTTCTCTGTTAAATGGAGATGAACCTGATGTTTTATATATGCTAAAGGAATTTGTTAATATGATTTTCTTTGGCAGTATAAATGGAGATGAGGGACAGGAAAGCTATGAGAGAATATTTGAAATTTTAGATACTGAATATATATTTTTAGTTTGTGGGGCAGTACCATTAAGAGATAATGGTCTATTTACTACTGTTGCTACCTATAATGGAAGAAAAATAACAGCAATTGAGGCGGTAGAAACCATAGCTAAAAATGCTAAATATATTATTTCAGTAGGAACATGTGCTTGTTATGGAGGACCTACTGCAGCAAGACCTAATATATCTAATGGAGTTAGCATATCAGAGTTTTTAAAAAGAGATGACATCATTAGAATACCAGGTTGTCCTGCAAATCCTGTTTGGACTATGGGAACTTTGGGTTACATTACATCTTATGGTATGCCAGAAGTTGATAGTGATGGAAGACCAAAGGCTTATTATGGAGAGACAATTCATGACAATTGTCCAAGAAGAAGGTTTTTTGATAATGGGATATTTGCTAAGAAATTTGGAGATCCAGAATGTTTATTTTCTTTAGGTTGCAGAGGTCCAATAACCTATGCATATTGTCCTGTAAGTCGATGGAACGGCACCGATAATTGGCCTATAGGGGATAATACTAATTGTATAGGCTGTGCAGCACCTAAATTTCCAGATGGAACAGAGCCTTTTGTAAAATATGGAGGAGCTTAATTATGACTAAGATAGTAATTGATCCATTGACTAGAGTAAGCGGACTTTTAAATATAGAAGTGAATGTAGTTAATAATAAGATTATAGATGCAAAAAGTAGTGGAAGTCAGTTTAGAGGATTTGAGGAGATGTTTAAAGGTAGATATCCCTTAGATATTATAAGACTGGCTCCACGAGTATGCGGAATTTGTTCTACTCATCATGCTGTAGCTGCTACTTTATGTCTAGAAGATGCAATGAAAGTTACACCTGATTTTAATGGAAAAGTAGTTAGAGATATTGCTAACGGATTTGAATTTTTGCAGAATTATTTGAGGCACATATATTTTTTCGTATTTCCAGATTATGTAGATATAGTTCATATAAATCCGTTGTATAAAACGGAAAGTGCTAAAGCTGCTGATTACAGGTTATCTAGAGAGGATACAAAAAGAATAAATGAAGATTACTTAGGAGCAGTAAGGTATAGTAGAGAAGCACATAGAGCTGTAGCTGAATTAGCTGGAAAAGTTCCTCATTGTCATGGCATTTTTGTAGGTGGCACAACTACCAATATTGATATACCACAAATAGAAAACATTAAATATAGTATAAAAGTAATAAAAAGTTTTATTGTAGATAAGCTTATACCTGATGTATATGCTATAGCAGCCACTTATGAAGATTATTTTAAAATTGGTGATGGATATAAGAATTTTATGAGTTATGGATTGTATGACAATTACTTGCATCCAATTAAAATGGTATCAACTGGAGTAATGATAAATGGAATTAGAGAAGAATTTCAGTCTAGCAATATAGCAGAAGATATTTCTAAAACTTGGGTAGAATCAGATTTGCAAACTTTAATACCAGGAGAAGACAATAAAATAACCTATAATCCTTATAAACCAGAAGCATATAGTTGGGTTAATGCACCTAGATATAAGGGGAATCCTATGGAGGTTGGAGCACTAGCTAGAATGACTTTAAGTGGTGACTATAGTGGAGGAGTATCTACTATGGATAGAATAATTGCTAAATCAATAGAGGCGAAGAGACTTTGTGAAGCTATAGAGGGATTAATAGATTTATTAAAGCTAAAAAAGGCTTATCAAGAGCAATGGGAAATACCTGAGGAATCAAGAGGCGTTGGATTAATAGAAGCAGAGAGAGGATCCCTAGGACATTGGTTGTCTATTAAAAATAAGTTAGTACATCACTATACTTTAATACCACCTTCATCTTGGAATTTATCACCTACTGATAACAGGGGAATAAAAGGGCCAGTGGAAGAAGCGTTGATAGGAACGGAAATAAAAGATATGGTCCATCCAGTAGAAATAGGACGTATAGTAAGAAGCTTTGATCCATGTTTAAACTGTGCCGCACATGTAACCAGTGATAAATATGAGCCTATAACAATAAATATACTATGATAAAGATTTTTGCCATAGGAAATATTATTTTGGGTGATGATGGTATAGGAGTAAAGGTAATGGAGTTCATAGGGGCCCAACTGGAAAGCTATAGCAAAGAAGTTAAGGTATTAATAGTTGGAATTGATTATATATATTGTTTAAATGAAATTAATAAGGAAGATAATGTTATTCTGGTAGACAGTACCTACTTTGGAATTGAACCTGGTAGGGTTTCAGTCTTAAATTTAAAGGAATGCGATAAATTTATTAGCCCTTGCAGAGATATGCATAGTGAAAATCTTTTGAGGGTTTTAAGAGAAGAATATAGAGAAATTGCTGGATATTTAGTTGGTATTGAAGTGGAAAAGGTGAATTATTCCTTAGAGTTATCTAATACTTTAAAGGATAATTTTTCTGAAATTACTAAAAAAGTATTTAGGGAAATTAAAAGGATAATTGGTGATATAAATGCATGAAATTTCAATAATTAGTTACGTTATAGATATGATAGAGGAACAGTGTATTAAAAATAATATAACTAAGGTATCAAAAGTAATTTTACAAATAGGAGAATTTTCTTGTATAGATAATTCCTCCATTGATTTTATTTTTAAAGAAATGAGCTCAGGAAGTTGTTGTGAGGGTGCAAAACTTATTATAGAAAAGTTATTAAGTAAGGCATATTGTAATAATTGTCATAAGGAATTTCCTTTAAAGATTATTAATAGAAAGTGTCCTATTTGTAATCAAGTAAGTAGTGAAATAACTTCAGGTTATGAAATTTTGCTCTACAGAATAGAAGGAGAATAAAGTGATTAGAAAAGGAATTACAGTTAAAGGGACAGTTCAAGGCGTAGGATTTAGACCTTTTGTATATAGAATAGCTTTAGAAAATCAACTTTCAGGTTGGGTGAATAATACAAGTAAGGGAGTGGTTATGGAAATTCAAGGAGAAGAAGTAGGTATAGAGAATTTTTTAACTAACCTTAAGGAAAGGGCACCTGAGTTAAGTCGTATTGAAGAAGTAGTAGTTGAAAATAAAAAAAGCCTAAAGGATTATAAGGAGTTTCTTATAGTAGAAAGTACCGAGGAGAAGGGAAGGACTTTAATTTCTCCAGATATAGCTACATGTAAGGAGTGTGAAAAAGAGCTAAGGGATAGTAATAATCCAAGAAGATATTTATATCCTTTTATAAATTGTACAAATTGTGGTCCACGATTTTCCATAATAAAAGATACTCCCTATGATAGAAAATATACTTCTATGGATAATTTTACTATGTGTGACAAATGTAAGGAAGAATATGAAAATCCTGATGATAGAAGATTTCATGCAGAGCCTACCTGTTGTTCCTCCTGTGGTCCAAGAGTAATCATCTTAGATAATAAGGGGAACCCTATAAAATCTAAGGATGAATTTGAAAGTGTGAGAAAGTATTTAAGGGAAGGAAAAATAATTGGAGTTAAGGGCATAGGTGGTTTAAATCTTGTTTGTGATGGAAATAATGAATTAGCTATAGAAAAACTAAGGCTTAGAAAACATAGACCAGATAAGGCATTAGCCCTTATGATGAAAGATATAAATGTAGTAGAAAAATATTGTTATGTAAATAGTGAAGAAAAAGAAATTTTAACAGGAAATAAGAAGCCTATATTGCTTTTAAAGAAAAAGAACAATAAACTACCAACTAATATTTCCTTTAATAATAAAAGACTAGGAGTAGTATTGCCTTATTCTCCCCTTCATTATTTAATATTTGATAACGACATAGATACTTTAGTTTTTACTAGCGGGAATTTAAGTACTATACCAATAGTATATGAGGATATAGAGGCTATAGACAACCTAAGTGAAATAGTAGATTATTTTTTCATTCATCATAGAGAGATTAATATGCCCGTTGATGATTCTGTAGTTCAAGTAATTGGTGGTTACGGTAGGGTCATAAGGGCTGGTAGAGGTTATGCGCCTTACTATAATAAATATAAATTCAAAGAAAATATCCTAGCCTTAGGATCTCAATTTAAAAATTCATTTTCCCTTGGAAGTGGGGATTGTATTTTTACAAGTCCTTATATTGGAGACATGGAGGGAGAAGAGAATTATTTAAGATTTAATAGAGTGTTGAAGCACATGAAGAATATTTTTAGAGTTGAACCGAGTACAATTATTCATGATATGCATCCTAATTATTGGAGTAAGGATTATTTAGATAAAAACAAGGTGAAAACTTTAGGTGTTTATCATCATCATAGTCACATAGTGAGCTGTATGATAGAAAATAAAGAAAAGGATAAAGTTATAGGGATAGCCTTTGATGGAGTGGGATATGGAGAAGATGGGAACCTTTGGGGAGGAGAGTTTTTAATATGTGATAAAAAGAACTTTATTAGAGGAGCACACTTAAAATATATTCCCTTGCCTGGAGGGGATGGAGCAGTAAAATTTCCATGGAGAATTGGACTATCTCTTTTATTAGGAGCATTAAAGAAAGAGGAGATTGAAGAAGCTGCTTGTAGATATTTTCACGGTATGGAATCAAGGATAATTATTAATATTCTAAGAAAGAATTTTAATTGTCCACTAACTTCTAGTATGGGAAGATTATTTGATGGAATTGCCAGCCTTTTAGATTTTAAGAAAGAAGCATCCTATGAAGGAGAGGCAGCTATGTATGTTGAAGGCTTAGCAGAAGATTTCATTGATTATTTAAAGGGTACTAATGATTATGATTATAAAAAAAGGTATGAGAATAGATATCAGTGGGAAATTAGTGATAGCCTACCTTATATTATAGATATAAATAAATTGATTAGAGACATTATAAAGGATTTAGATAATAAGATTGAAAAAGGGCAAATAGCTTTAAAATTTCACAATACTATAATAAATTTTTCCAATGAAGTTTGTATTAAATTAAGAGAAGAATATAGCCTAAATAAGGTAGCTTTAAGTGGAGGTGTATTTCAAAACTCTATTTTGTTAGAAGGAATAGAGATGGCGTTGAAGGAAAGTGGATTTCAAGTTATAACCCATAGATTAATACCTTGCAATGATGGGGGATTATCTATAGGTCAGGTAGTTATTGGAAATGAGTTATGTAAGGAGTATTAATATGTGTGTAGCTATTCCGGGAAAGGTATTAGAAATATATGAAGGTAATTCCTTGGTTGAATTTGGAAGTTTAAGAAAAAGAGTTAATACTAGTCTAATAGAAAATTTAGTTGTTGGAGAATATGTTTTGGTTCATGTTGGTTGTGCCATCGAAAAAATTGAGGAAAAAGAAGCTATGGAGACCCTAAATATATTTAAGGAGTTAATGGGAGACTTTTAGAATGTTTTATAGAGATGAAGGAAATTCAAGGGAAATTAATTTGGCAATTAAACTATTAAAAAACATAAAGGAAAGGTGTAAGGAAAACATAAATATAATGGAGGTTTGTGGTACACATACACGAAGTATTTATAATTCAGGTATTGATAAGCTGTTACCACCTAATATTAGGTTGTTATCAGGACCAGGATGTCCCGTTTGTGTAACAGATGAGAGCTATATAGATCATGCCATAGAGTTAAGTGAGAAAAAAGATGTAATAATAACTACCTTTGGCGACATGATTAAAGTTCCAGGGAGTTGTAGCTCATTAAGAGAACAGATGGCTAAAGGAAGAAAGGTAGAAGTTGTATATTCCCCATTAGATGCTTTGAAGATAGCAATAAATAATAAAGATAAGATTATAGTTTTTTTAGCTATAGGCTTTGAAACTACAGCACCTATAATAGCTCTTACAATAAAAGAAGCACTAGAGAAAAATGTAAATAACTTTTTTATTTTAAATTCTCTAAAGACTATGCCTAAGGTTATGTCTACCCTAATTTTAGATGAAGAAGTTAAAATTCATGGATTTATATGTCCAGGACATGTAGCAACAATAATTGGTTGCAGACCCTTTGAGAGATTATCTAATGAGTATAAAACTCCTATGGCTATATGCGGCTTCAAGGCTATAGATATATTAGCTGGGATACTTTATATCATATATAAAAAAGAGAGAGGTAATTACGGATGTGAAAATTTATATAAAGGTTTTGTTTATCCAGAAGGAAATAGAAAAGCACAAGAGATATTAAATCAGGTCTTTGAAACTTCATCTAGTTTTTGGAGGGGTTTTGGAGAAATAGACGGTACAGGATATAAACTAAGAGAGGAATATAGCTACTTTGATGCTAGAAATAAATTTTCTTTAAAAAATAAAATTGCAAATAAAAATAATCAGTGTATTTGTGGAGATATATTAAGGGGAATAAAAAGTCCTATGGATTGTAATGCTTTTGGAAAGATGTGTACACCGAGGACTCCAATTGGTCCATGCATGGTATCTAAAGAAGGAAGTTGTGGCATTGTATACAGTACAAAAGAATTGTAGCTTATAAGTTTAACATAGAATGAGTTAACAAGTTTAATTATATGCATATTTAAATTATATTGAAATTTAATATTAGGAGGAGCTATGGAAGTTATAACATTAGCCCATGGTAGTGGAGGAGAGGAAACATATAAATTAATAAAGAATGTATTTCTAAAGTATTTTAATAATGATATATTAAAGGAACAAGGGGATTCAGCTATATTAGATATGATTAAGAGAAAAATAGCAATAACTACAGATAGTTTTGTGGTAGATCCTCTGTTTTTTAAGGGTGGAGATATAGGGAAACTGAGTATTTGTGGTACTGTAAATGATCTGTGCGTAAGTGGTGCAATTCCTCTATATATATCTGCTGGTTTTATTCTTGAAGAAGGATTACAACTTAAAGATTTAGAGAAAATAGTAAAATCTATGTCTGATACTGCTAATAAAATAGGAGTTAAAATAGTAACGGGAGATACTAAGGTTGTACAAAGTGGAAAAGGTCATAAAGTTTATATTAATACAACAGGAATAGGATATATAGAAAAAAATAATTATCAGTTAAACATAAAAGAGATTAGAGCAGGAGATGCAATAATTATAAGCGGTACTATTGGAGATCATGGTACATCTATTATAAATGAAAGAGAAAATTTAGATATAGAGTCAGGTTTAAAAAGTGATTGTGCTGCTCTTAATGAACTAACAAAAGCTATAATGGATACTAGCAATGAAATTAGAATAATGCGAGATCCAACTAGAGGAGGGTTAGCTAACACTTTAAAAGAGTTGGTGAACACTAGTGGAAAGTCTATGGAAATATGGCAAAAGGATATACCTATAAGAGAGGATGTAAGGAATTTTTGTGATCTTTTAGGATTTGATCCTCTTTATATGGCTAATGAAGGTAAGTTGATTTGTATTGTAAGTAATAAAGATGCTCATAGGGTTTTAAATGTAATTAAATCAAATCCTTTAGGAAGAGAAGGCGCTATTATTGGCAAGGTACTAGATGATGGCAAAGGTAAATTATATTTAAAAACTTACATTGGAGGAACTAAGGTCTTGGGAATGCTACAAGGAGAATTAATCCCAAGAATATGTTGATTGATTTAAGAAGCGAGAGAAGTTTTGCTTCTTTTTTATTATTTTAAATACCTATTTTCAATAAATATTTAATTAAATTATTTATAAAGAAATATAAGATGTACTCGAGAATATAATAGTAAGTTTTATAATATATTTTGTAATTAAATTTAAAGAAAGGTTTAAAGAAGTATTTTTATAGATTAAATATTATAGATTTTTAAGTAATTTAATCATTATTAATAATAAGTATATAAATTACAAAAATATATAAATTAAAAAATTATACACTTAGGAGGAAAAAATATGAAACATAAGAAATTTAATAAGCTTAAGAAATTTAAATTACAGAGCATTAGAGTCAAACTTATAGTTATACTTTTACTAATTTGTTTAGTACCAGTTGCTGGAATGGGAATAACTATATACTCAGAATCAAAATCAATTTTAAGAGATAAGCTTGAAACTACAAGCAAACAAACAATTTTAGAGGTAAATAGGGGTATAGATAATTATTTTAAAGGTATGTCTAAATCTGTAGAGCTAATGTCTAATAATATAAATATTATAGAATCAGATGATAAAGAAGACTATTTTAACTTTGCTAAACTATTAATTTCAGATGTTAAAAATACGGATGAAGATATTTTAACTGCTTTTATAGGAACGGAAAAGGGGAAGTTTTATATTTATCCAGAAGCAAACACCGATGCTAACTACGATTATAAATCTAGACCATGGTATAAGCTAGCTATGGAAAATAAAGGGCAAATCGTAATAACTCCACCATATAAAAGTGCAACCACTGGTGAAAATGTAGTAACTGTAGCTAAAACTATAGAAAAAAATAGCAATGTAGTTGGAGTTGTAGGACTTAATGTAAGTTTAAAAAATCTTTCTGATGGATTATCTGAGATTAAGGTAGGAAATGAAGGGTACATGTATGTATCTGACGCAAGTGGTAATTTGGTAGCACATCCTAATAAAGAAATCATAGGTACTGATGAAGCTGCTAAGCTTTCTGTTTGGAGTGACATAAGCTCGAATAAAGAAGGATTTACTGGGTATGATTTTAATGGGGAAAAGAAGTTTGCAGTTTACACTACAAGTCAATTAACAGGCTGGAAAATAGTAGCGTCTTTGGATGATAAAGAACTATTAAAGGATACACAAAATATTCGAAATATAATTATACTAACATTAGGAGTAATAGCTATAATAGCTATAGCAGTATCTTTAATATTTAGTAATTCTATATCAAAGAATATTAATAGATTATTGACGGCTTTTAACAAAGTTAAAGATGGAGATTTAAGGGTTAATGTTAATATAAAGTCAAGAGATGAATTTAAAGACTTAGGTGAAAATTTCAATGGAATGATAGAAAACATATCATCCTTAATTAAAAGTGTTAACAAGTCTTCTAATATAGTTTTAGAAACTTCATCAAATTTATCTGCTATAGCCGAGGAAACCAGTGCTTCTATCAGTGAAGTAGCAAGAGCTATAGAAGATGTGTCTGGTGGAGCCATTGAACAAGCTAATAGTGCTCAAGACGGAGCCACAGCTATGATTGAATTATCAGAGAACTTAAAATTATTAAATGAAGCTACAGAAGCTATGGGTGCGGTATATGAAAATGCTAATCACCTAAGCAACAGAGGATTGACCATGGTAGATACATTGATAGAAAAGTCTAATGATACAAGGGTTTCCACTAATAAGGTTTCAGAGTTAGTTATAGATATGGATGAAAGTACAGGAAAAATAAATTCCGTATCAGATACTATTTCTCAGATTACAGAACAAACTAACTTACTTTCTCTTAATGCATCTATTGAAGCAGCTAGAGCTGGTGAAGCTGGTCGAGGGTTTGCAGTAGTAGCAGAAGAGATTAGAAAGCTAGCAGAGCAATCAAAGGATTCTACCATGGAAATTAAGAAGATAGTAGATGATATAAAAACTAAAACTAACATTGCTGTTGTGGCTATTAGGGATACTGAAAAAATTGTAGAGGAACAAGATGGTGTAGTAGACGAAGCAAAGGCTGTATTTAACGATATAATGGCAGGAGTGCAAGATTTAATAAGTAAAGTTACTGAAATTAGTGAATATATAGTAGTTATTAATAAAAAGAAGGATAATGTAGTAACTCAGATAGAAAATATATCATCTATATCACAAGAGACTGCGGCGTCTTCAGAAGAGGTTACTGCTTCAACAGAAGAGGTAACAGGAATTTCAGAGGAGCTTACGGGTCATGCTAATGAGTTACAACATATGTCTGAAAAACTAAAAGAAATAATAAATACTTTCAAATTTGAATAAAGATTATAAGAGAAGGAATATGGAATAAGCTGTATTCCTTCTTATTTTATACAAAAGTTATTTAATAAAAGGATAAATTTTTTTCTCAATAATATGTAATAGAAACTTAGTATTATGTAAATGCATAATTAAATTTAAGGACCTAGGTCAATATCAAATAAAATATTTTAATTTGTTTATACTATATGTTAGAACTCAAAATATATTTAGTTTCGTGCAATATTGTGCATGTTAAAAGGAGAGATATTTATGGATATAAGAGAAATTCCCAAAAGCCAGTTACTTAAAAATGTTTCAATAGATCAAATTAATAGATGTTCAAAAGAACCTATGATGTTAAGTAATACTCAAGTTAGGGTAAGACAACAGGATAATGAGTATTTTGTCATAGAAGGTCTTGAAAAAATATTAAGTACTGATAAAAATAAAGATGGTGATGACTTAATAAAATGTTACGTAGTATAATTTTAGAGTGATATTTAATAAATTATTTAAGATAGAGCATAAACTTTATGAAAAATATTTTAATTAAAAACTCCATTAAAAACACATAAGTTATTGGTATAATCTAATAAATATTTATTATGGAGGGATAGTATGTTTACTAGAATAAAGAAATCGGTTAATAGCTTTTTAGATAAGATTGCAAAACAAAATGAGGAACTATATGGGAAGAGAAAAATGGATTGCTGTAATTTAAATAATCAAAATCAGAAGAAGTCTATAAGAAATAAGTAATAGATAAATGTTTTATATAATATAAGAATTATAATATATATTTATAGTATATACATTGAAATTATAGATAAGGTTTCACATATAACAAAATATAATAATTATATTTTAAATTTTTATTGACAAATTCAACAACTCCTAATAAAATTTACTCAGTGAATTTCATCTAAAGGAAAGGTGTATATAAAAGAATGGAGAATAAAATCAAATTATATGGCTTTAATAATCTTACTAAGACACTAAGTTTTAACATCTATGACATTTGCTATGCAAAGGGTGAAAGAGAACAAAAGGAGTATGTAGATTATATTGATGAGCAATACAATTCAGAAAGATTAACTAAAATATTATGCGATGTTACTGATATTATTGGTGCTCATGTGTTAAACATATCCAAGCAGGACTATGATCCTCAAGGTGCAAGTGTAACCATATTAATTTCTGAGGAACCTTTAGGGGATGGGGTAATAGATGAATCATGTAATAGTGGTAAATATATTTTAAAAACTAAGGAGACTGTTGTTGCACATTTGGATAAGAGTCATGTAACGGTACATACTTATCCTGAATATCATCCAGATAATTCTATAGCAACCTTTCGAGTAGATATAGACGTATCTACTTGTGGACAAATTTCTCCGCTAAATGCATTAGATTATCTAATTAGCAGTTTTGACTCTGATATAATTACCATTGATTACCGTGTTCGAGGATTCACTCGTGACATTAATGGTAAAAAGTGTTTTATAGATACACCAATTAAATCAATTCAAGATTATATTGATGATAAGACTTTGCAAAAGTATGATGCTATGGATATAAACATGTATCAAACAAATATATTTCATACTAAAATGCTTATAAAGGAAATTGATTTACAGAACTACCTATTTAAAAAAGATACTCATGAATTTTTACCAAGAGAAAGACTTAATATAAGTAATGCACTTAGAAAAGAAATGATAGAAATATTTAGTGGTAAGAATGTTTATAATGAATAATATTATATTAACTAGGAGGATGAAAAATGGAGTTATGGTATACTGAGAATCACTCAGAGACTGTTAGGTTTTCAATAAAGGTTGACAAGCAAATATATGCTGGAAAAAGTGATTTTCAAAGAATAGATGTATTTGAGACAAAGGAATTCGGAAGATTTTTCACTTTAGATGGAATAGTTATGATAACAGAAAAGGATGAATTTATTTATCATGATATGATAGTTCATGTTCCTATGGCTACAAATCCTAAGATTGAAAAAGTTTTAGTTATAGGAGCTGGAGATGGTGGAACAATCAGAGAGCTAACAAGATATAATACAATAAAAGAAATAGACATGGTAGAAATCGATAAAAAAGTAGTTGATGTATGTTTAGAGTATTTTCCGATAACATCAAGTAAACTAAAGGATGAAAGAGTAAACTTATACTTTGAAGATGGTATTAAATTTGTTAAAAATAAGAAAAATTACTATGATTTAATAATAGTAGATTCTACTGATCCAATAGGACCTGGAGAGGGCTTATTTACAAAAGAATTCTATAGAGATTGTTACGATGCATTAAATGAAGAAGGAATTTTAGTAAATCAACATGAAAGTCCTTATTATGAAATGTATGCTAGTTCTATGAAGAGAGCTCATAAGCGTATAAAAGAATCCTTCCCAATAGGGAAAGTGTATCAAGTTCATATTCCAACTTACTCATCAGGGCATTGGTTATTTGGATTCGCATCTAAAAAGTATGATCCAGTAAAAGATTTAAATGCTGAGGCATGGAACTCTTTAGGGTTAAAGACTAAATATTATAATACAGACTTACATTTGGGATCTTTTGCTCTCCCAAACTATGTTTTAGATATGCTAGATCATGCTTGTGATGAAGAATAATATTCAATCTACATAATAAAGGAAATTGAAGATATATTTTTCTATATAGATAAAATTAAAAATATTAATAAAAAACCTTTGACATATTAAAATTAATTTAACATGTTTTAAAGGTTTTTTATTTTTAAACATTTTGAATATATGGTAAAATGTATATTGAGTTTAGGAGGAATTAATATGAAGTGTAAAATATGTGGAATGAATATTAATGAGAAGAATTATGATTTTAATTCATTTGCTTTTATAAATAAAAATTCTATAAGTAACATAGTATACTGTCCGTTCTGTGGAGTAAGCAGTATTTATTTAAGTGGTGATGATGAAGTTATTGAAGTAGATAGTAAGAAGCTAGATATAAACACATTAAGAATTTTAGACCATGCCGTTAAGCTTGAAATATTTAATGGAGAGTTTTATAAAGAAGCAGCTAAAAAAGCAAAGAGTGAAGAAGTTTCTAAGGCTTTTCAGGCTTTATCGAAAATAGAAATTTTTCATTCAAAGGTTCATATGGGATTAGGAGGTTTTACTAAAACACCTGCTTTGACTAAAATAAACTATGACAAGTATGATAGTGACGAAGCACTTTTGAAATTGGCAAAGGAAAGAGAAGAGCATGCTGTTTACTATTATGAAAGATATAAGAATGAAGTATGCGATGAAAATGTAAAAAGAGTTTTCGAAGCTTTAATTGAAGTGGAAAAGGAACATATAGAGCTTACCTATGAGTATAATTTAATATAAATAAGCTTTATATAGCTTAAATACAAGAAAATTAGTTACTATATGAACAAATTGAGAAATCTATTCATATACATTAGGCTTAAAAAATGTTAAAATAGTATTTTAGGCACATATAGTATGGAAAAAATGAATTATAAAGGAGGAGAATATATGAAAGATTATGTTATTATTACAGATTCAACGGTAGATTTACCTCTTGATATTATAGAGAAAATAAATATAGGCATTATACCTATGGCCTTTGATATGGAAAATAAAACTTATACACACTATCCTGATGAGAGAGAAATGACAAGCCATGAGTTTTATGAGAGACTAAAAAATGGTGATACTTCTGTTACAACACAGATAAATTATTTTACTTATAGAGAGTGCTTTGAAAAGTTGTTGAAGGAAGGAAAGGATATTTTATATATAGCATTTTCTTCAGGACTTAGTGGAACATATAATAACTCTCAATTAGTGATACAAGATCTTAAAGAGGAATACCCTGAAAGAAAAATTATATCAGTTGACTCTCTTTCAGCTTCAGTTGGGGAAGGGCTTCTAGTATATAATGCTGCAATGAAAAAAGAAGAAGGCTTAGCCATTGAGGAATTGGTGAAGTGGATAGAAGAACATAGAAATAATACTTGTCACTGGTTTACAGTTGAAGATTTACATCACTTAAAACGAGGTGGAAGGATTTCTTCAGTGGAAGCAATTATTGGGACAACCTTAAAGATAAAGCCTGTATTGAGTGTTGACTATGAGGGAAAGTTAGTGAATGTATCTAAAGTAAGAGGAGAAAAAAAATCCTTGGAGAAATTACTAGATAAGATGCTAGAAGATGGTATAAACCTGAAGGAACAAACTATTATCATAGGTCATGCAGATAGCTTAGAAAGAGCTGAGTATCTTGCTAATATTATTAGAGAAAAGGAACTCGTAAAAGATATTATTATTAGTACTATAGGTCCTATAATTGGAACTCACACTGGACAAGGAATGATAGGATTAACATTTATGGGAAACAAAAACTTGAAATAAGAACTTATTAAGAATTATTATGGAATATTTATTTATAATATAGCAAAAGAAGCCTAGGTTAGTGGTAATTTAAAATGTACCCTAAGTCAAGGACATTTTATAAAAAGACCCTAAGATAAAAGATGATTTCTGTATTGAACAGGAGTCATCTTTTTTAAGTTCCATTGGCATCTATACTTAT